>CAZANJ010000122.1:0-7814 GCA_964486415.1 uncultured Anaerolineales bacterium | reverse complement strand
AAGCGCGAGCTGCGCCACGAATTCGACGCGGTGTCGTTGCCCGACGTGGAGAAGATCGCACTGGGAAACAACCAGTTCGGCGTCAAGTACCGCATCCTGCGCCAGCAACCGGACCAGAAGTTCCTCCTCTACCACGAAGGCCCGCCCCCGCCAGACCTGGAGAACTGGCTGCTGGACGTGCAGTTGGCCCACGGGCAGTTCCGCGCCGATCAGGTCTCCCTCTGGTTGAGCGAGATCGGGCTGGGGCTGGAGTTCATCGACGTGGTGACGCCTCATACCGAGTTCTTCCAGGCAGCGCGTCGGCGTGAGGCCTTGAAAGACATCCTGGGGAAAAATGACACACCACGCCAGGTGCGCTTGAAGATGCTGGCGGTCTGTGCGCGGGCCGAGCCGCGTCTGGACGACATCCTGAAGAACCTGCTGAACGAACTGGCCGCGGGCCGGGATGATAAGCTGCGACTGATCGAGCGGAGCAGCCTGGCTGATTTCCTGTGGGAGCAATTGGAGCGATCCTATAGCTACACATCCGAGTCATCCGGCCTGCGCGATTTCGTCATCACGCTGTTCAAATCGTGCTACGCGATGGCTCTCGATGAGCCGTCCCAACTCAACGGCGATGCCCTGGTCTTCCTGAAGCAATGGAGGGACAGCGTGCGCCATCAGCAGGCGTTCAGGGCGTTGTCGGATGACTGCGCCGATATTCTTGGCATTAAGGAGGATCTGCAAGGGCGTGACTACCGCACCCTGCTCGCCGTGGAGACCTTCGAGCTGGTTGACCGCAAGATACTCAGTGACCTGGTGCGGGATGTTACCAAGCGGACGATAGCGGGCGTTGAGACAGAGCGGTTGATTCGTCGCCGCCGTCAGAGCCATTGGTATGACGACTACCGGCACGAGTACACCGCGGTGGAGGAAGCCGCCGCGTTTATGGATGCCCTGGAGCAGGTCGATTTGACCTTGCAGTCCGCTGTTGGCACGGTTGCCAGCGTCATCGAGCAGTACACGCGCGTCTGGTATCAGCTCGATCAGCGTTATCGCAAGTTCATCTATCACATCCGCCAATCCGGCCAGACGACTCTATTTGACACGCTGGCACAGAAAGTAGAAAATCTATACACCAACTCCTATCTGCTGAAGCTGAACAACCAATGGCAGGCCCTGGTAGATGACCTGGATACCTGGGATGGGGGATCAGTGTTGGTGCAGCAAGACTTCTTCAGTCGGCGCATCCAACCGTTCCTGGCGCGGGATAACAAGGTGTTCGTCGTCATCTCCGACGGTATGCGCTACGAGATCGGTGAAGAACTGCTGTGCTTGATTCGGCAGGAGGATCGCTATGACGCTGACCTCGAGCCCGCGCTGACGCTGCTGCCGAGCTACACACAGCTCGGCATGGCGGCGCTCCTGCCCCACGAGCGGCTGGAGATCGCGGACGATGGCTCGACGGTGCTGGTCGATGGGGAAAGCTCGGCAGGCACCCAGAACCGGAAGAAGATCCTGGAGCAAGCGCTGCCCGGCCGAGCTACGGCCTTGAGGGCAGAGGATCTGCTGGCGATGAACCGCGACGAGAGCCGCGCCCTGTTCCGCGAGCACGATGTGGTCTACGTCTACCACAACCGCATCGACGCCACGGGCGACAAACGAGACACGGAGGAACGCGTCTTCGATGCGGCCGAGGACACACTGGAGGAACTCGTCCGCATCGTCAAAAAGCTGGCCAACGCCAATGTGACCAATATGCTGGTCACGGCTGACCACGGCTTCATCTATCAAAACCAGGTGCTGGATGAGAGCGACTTCGCGGGGCAGAATCCGCAGGGAGCAGAGGTCAAGAAACGTAATCGACGATTCGTCCTGGGGCGGGGCCTGGTGGAAACCAGCAGCTTCAAGCGTTTTACCGCGGCTCAGATGGACCTCGATGGAGACCTGGAGATGCTGATCCCCAAGTCGATCAACCGGCTGCGGGTCAGGGGGGCAGGTAGCCGGTTCGTCCACGGTGGCGCGTCCCTGCAGGAGATCGTCATCCCGGTCCTCAAAATCAACAAGAAGCGCGAAAGCGACGTCCGCCAGGTTGACGTGGACATTCTCCGCGGTGCATCCTCGGTGATTACCTCTGGTCAATTGAGCGTCACCTTCTACCAGGCTGAGCCCGCGACGGAGAAAGTTCAACCGCGTCGTCTGCGGGCAGGGATCTACACCCAGGATGGGGTCTTGATTTCTGACCGCCACGAGATGCTCTTTGATTTGACATCCGATAATCCACGGGAACGAGAGATACCCGTGCGCTTCATCCTCACACAGAAGGCGGACGAGGCCAACGAGCAAGATGTGTTTCTACGTCTGGAGGAGAAGGTGAAAGGAACTGCTCATTATCGGGACTACAAGAGAGTTCGTTACATCCTGCGCCGGGCGTTTACCAGTGATTTTGACTTTTAGAGAGCAGGCATCGCTTATGTGCCGATCACAGAGGAGCACAAGCTGAGGAGCGCGATGAACCAACTAGATCAGAAGATAAACGAGCAATTTGCAGGCATGGTGGTGCGGAAAGATCTGGTCAAGCTGGTCAAGGGTAATGCCATCGTGCCATCCTATGTTCTGGAATACCTTCTGGGCCAGTACTGCGCCACGTCCGATGAGGCCAGCATCCAATCCGGTGTCGAGACCGTCAAGGAGATCCTTCGCAAGCACTATGTCCATCGCAGCGAGGCGGGCCTGATCCGCTCCACTATTCGCGAGCGTGGGCGGCACAAGGTCATTGACAAGATTAGTGCCGACCTCAATGAGAAACGGGATGTATACGAGGCCACGTTCGCCAATCTGGGCATAAACAAGGTGTTGATCGATGTCGATACCATCAAGCGCAATCCCAAGCTGTTGGTGAGTGGGGTGTGGTGCATTGCCGATCTGGAGTATCAGTTTTACGAGGATAGCCACACCGTTCCCTGGATTCTCGAATTGCTCAAGCCAATTCAGCTCTCTCGGTTCGACTTCGATCAGTACCTGGAAACCCGGCGCGCCTTCACGACCGACGAGTGGATCGACTTGCTGATGCAAAGCATTGGTTTCGATCCGGCCCTCTTCGGGCGTCGTAGCAAGTTTTTGCAACTGGTACGCCTGGTGCCTTACTGTGAGCGCAATTACAACCTGATCGAGCTGGGCCCGAAGGGTACGGGGAAGAGCCACATCTACACCGAGTTTTCACCCCACGGCATTTTGATTTCGGGCGGTGAAGTGACGGTGCCCAAGCTCTTCGTCAACAACCGTACCGGCAAGATCGGACTGGTCGGCTTCTGGGACGTGGTGGCCTTCGATGAGTTCGCGGGTAAGAAGCGAGTCGATAAGGCGCTGGTGGACATCCTCAAGAATTATATGGCGAATAAGTCCTTTTCCCGGGGCATCGAGACTTTGGGAGCCGAGGCGAGCCTGGCTTTCGTCGGCAACACCCAGCATACGTTGCCCTACATGCTTCGCCACAGCGACCTTTTCGCCCACCTGCCCGACAAGTATTACGACTCGGCCTTCCTAGACCGGCTGCACCTGTACGTTCCCGGTTGGGAGATGGACATCATTCGTGGTGAGATGTTCTCCGAAGGATACGGTTTCGTCGTGGACTACCTGGCCGAGATACTGCGCCATCTGCGAGACTATGACTACTCCCACCATTACACTGATCACTTTCAGCTGATGAGCGATATCTCCACCCGTGACCGCACTGGCATTCAAAAGACCTTCTCCGGCTTGATGAAGATACTCTACCCGCACAGAGAAGCTACACACGAAGAGATTGAGGAAATTTTGTGCTTTGCCATCGAGGGGCGCAAGCGGGTCAAGGATCAGTTGATGCGCATTGATCCGACCTACACCAATGTCAGTTTCGCGTATACCGACGTGGAGAGTGGTCAAATCTACCACGTCAAGGCGCTAGAGGAGAAGATGTACCCCCGCCATTATGGCGTCACAAGCGGTGAAGGCGAGGGAGAGGACCTCCTATCAGGCTTGGGGGAAACGCCCGAAGCGATTTCGCCAGATGGGAAGGATGAACTCCAGGAGCAACATCTGACTTTCCAGAAGAACGAGCGAGGGGTTTCCTTCGATGATTTGTTTGGCCCTTATCTGGAGGGAGCGAGCAATATTGTCATCACTGATCCTTACATCCGCCTCTTTTTCCAGGCTCGCAACATGATGGAGTTCCTGGAGATGGTGATCAGGGTCAAAGATGCGGGCGAGGAGGTCTCTGTCCATCTGGTGACGAGCCGCGATGAGCTAGAGGACGACCGGCAGGAAGAGTATCTGCAGGAGATGCAGACATCAGTAGCGCCGGCGGGCGTCCACTTCACCTGGGAGTTTGATGATTCCGGCAGCCTGCACGTCCGGCACATCATCACGGATATAGGTTGGAAAATCCTTCTTGATCACGGTCTGGATATCTTCCAACGGTATGAGATGAACGATGCTTTTGCTCTCGTGAACCGATTGCAAGAGCAGCGTGCGGTGAAGGCATTTGAGGTGACGTATTTGCGGATGGATGGGTAGCAAGTGTCTTTGACGTCAGGGCCATTGCTGCGGTGAGACCTCTCGTTGCTCGGGCCAACCAGGTCCAACGTTCCGAGCGCCTTTTCCCGGCCTTAATCAAGTATAGTCGCTGGCACTCACCGTTGTCCCCAGGGTTGTCCAGGACGCCATCCGCGACCTGGAGTTGATCCAGGCGGCGGGCATCGAGGGACTGGAGCCGGTCTTCGAGTTGCTGGAGAATGCCGAGTACGAGCCCGATCTGCCGGAAGATTTGCCTGACATCCTTGAGCACATCAAATCAGTATGACTTCGAGGGATACAGTGACAATCACTCTGTTTGAGCACCAGGAGCGATCATACGATGAGCTCGGATGGCATCGTAATCACCCAGCTCTAGGGCAGATTGAGCAGCTCAATGAGACTGCTGGTACTGAGTTGGTCCGGCTGGGGCATAGGAGTCTCAGAGCTACCCAGTTTGTGGGTGTGATGCGCCTAGGTAATATCACGTTGCAGATTCTGCCCAAGATCGACTTTGACCCTTCCGGCGACTCTGATGCCACTCTAGACTCTCCGCCATACCAAATCGCGGCTCACTCAGCCACCAGGAATCTTCTCTATCTTCTCTCATATGCCCAGAATTTGCAGATTAAGGAACAAGATATCGCACCGCTCTTCGCTCGGGGCTCGAACTGGTTTGAGTTGTTGACGCGACTTCTGGCAATGGATCTTCACCGGCTGATGAAACGCGGTGTGGAACACGCCTATGTGACCGTCGAGGAGCCATCTCCCGTAATGCGCGGTCGATGGCAGATTGAGCGCCAGCTCACGCGGCGACCCTATGTGCGTCACATCTTTGACGTTGCCTACGACGAGTTCTCGCCAGATACATTGTTGAATCAAATCTTCCGCTTTGTCGTTGATCGTCTACTCCTTCGCACCCAAGATCCGGGCAACCGTCGGCTTCTGCGCGACCTGCGGGAGTGGCTGATCGGAGCTGTGTGTCCCAGTGCCGTAACCTTGTCGGATTTGGACCACGTTCACTTCACCCGTCTCAACGAGAGATTCCGACCAGCCTTTAACCTTGCACGACTCTTCGTCGAAAATCAGGCCTTCCAGCTTTCAGCCGGTCAGCACCAAACTTACGCTTTCGTCTTCGATATGAACCAACTGTTCGAGGCATTCGTCCATCAGTTCATTGTTCAGTATCGAGGATGTATTCTTCCGACAAATTGGCGCGATGTCCGGATACAGGCTCAAGCACGAGGTGAGACGATCTATCTCGCGAAGCGCCTGCCGAATCGCAACCCGGTATTCCGGCTCTACCCTGATATCCTCTTCACCCGGCCTTCCAGCGGCAGGCCAGTTTTGGTCCTGGACACCAAGTACAAGCAACTGAACGCAGAACATCGTCGGCTGGGCATTGCCGAGGATGACGTCTACCAAATGTTGGCCTACGTCGCCCGGCTCGATTGTCCCCGAACGCTCTTGCTTTACCCCCACTGGGTTGGAGCTCCTCGGGCGCCGGTCACATTCGAGACAATGGGGCATTCCAGTTGGCTGGTTGCCGCTACGGTTGACCTTCAGCGCCCCCTGAACAAACCCGACCACTTGATTCAAGCATTTCGAGATGTATTGAGGGAGGTTTCCCACGATGGCAAGATCACCTGAGTTTGAGCCTTTGTATCAGGCTTTTGAGCAGTTTATGAAGCGATGCGTGCTGGATGATCGGTCATTCCTTTGGCCCAGCGAAATGGCATGGAGCCCTGAAAATGTCACAGAAGTCAAGCGGCGGATGGTCGACACGCCGCTGCTTGGTAGCGATTTATCCTTTGAGGAGAAGCTGCAGGAACAGATGCGCGGGGCTTCTCGTGAGCTTTGGACGATCGTGTGCGACGTTTACTACATCTACTTCTTGCCTTCCAGTTACATCACCATTGAGAAAAAGCAGCACGATATCCATTGGGCAGCTCGTCAGGGAGGGCTGACTCCACCACCGGAGGATGCTGAAGTTTGGATGGCGCAAGAATGCGGATTCACGCGAACATCGCTGCGTTATCATTACAAGTATGCCCAATTCTGGCTGATATTGCTCTTTGCGAATCATTTGAAAGGAAGCGAGGATCCCAAATCGATCAAGCAGGATCCCCGGCAAGTGCAGGAGGTGCTGGATGGCTGTCTTGCATCTATAGAGGTGAAGAACGATCGGGCCTACGATATGCGCCACGCAATACTCTATCTGGCCTTCCCGGACCATTACGAGCGTATCATCAGTACCCGTGACAAGGAGCGCATTGTCCAGACTTACGAGGATCGCATTGAAGGAGCAGCTCCCGACGACCTGGATGAGGTCATTCGCAGGATACGGAGCGTGCTGACCGAAGAACACGAAACGGGAGACCGGCCTTTCGATTTCTACAAGGACGTCAAGCGCGAGTGGAGGCCAGGCACCGAACCGCCTGTGGATGAAGAAAATGGGCTACCGCCGGATGAGCCGGAGCTGCTGGATGTCTCCGTGGTGCGCAATGTGCTAGCGCGGACTCGCAACGTCATCCTCTATGGTCCGCCGGGCACTGGCAAGACGTTTATCGCAAAGAGAACGGCCGAAGCGATGGTCCAGTCACAGATTGAGGAACCACTCTCAGAGACCGCTTTGATCCATCGCGCCATTGAGGGACTGACGCCATACGAGATAATTGCGCTCACCATGTATAGAATGGGACCTCAAGGGGCTTATGCGTTACCTGAGATCCTTGATCAGCCCCTGATGAAAGGCCGGCAGCGTACTTCGCCAGTCAAACACCTAACCCAAAACACCTGGGGGCATCTACAATCTCACACGCCACCAAATAGCACGACCGTTGGCGTTTCTAACCGCAGGGAGCCTTATCTGTTCGACAAGGATGAGCAAAGCCGCTGGTGTCTCACCGACCAGGGTCGCGAGTATGTGGAGCAGAGTCTTGCATCGCAGATAGAAATTTTGAATTCGAATACGGAAGTGAAGTCGACTGAGGAGTTTATCCGGTGGGCGACTTTCCATCAGTCCTACGCTTATGAAGACTTTGTCGAGGGGCTGCGGCCGATATTATCCGAGGAGGGAGATGGCGATGTGTCTTACAATATTGTTCCTGGCGTCTTCCGTCGGATCTGCACCCGGGCAGCAGAAGATCCTGGGAATAGATATGTCCTTGTGATTGATGAGATCAATCGCGGCAATATCGCCAAGATTCTGGGCGAGTTGATAACGCTGCTAGAGGATGATAAGCGGGCGGGAAAACCTAACGCACTGTCGGTTACCCTGCCAT
>CAZANJ010000121.1:0-7955 GCA_964486415.1 uncultured Anaerolineales bacterium | reverse complement strand
AAAGAAACCAGGTTTTTCCTAAGCGCAGCGGCATAAATAAGCGCAGCGGCATAAATAAGCGCAGCGGCATAAATAAGCGCAGCGGCATAAATAAGCGCAGCGGCATAAACCTGGTTTCTCGTTCTACATTCTAAAGCCGCTCCTCCACACCGATGGGGTTCATGACTAGCCCACTGATGATCTTGGGGTAGAAATCGGTGGATTTCTGCGGCATCTTCTCACCGGCAGCGGTGCAGGCTCGCACCTGCTCCATGCGCGTGGGGTTCATCACAGAGAGGAACTCCGCCTCCCCCTCGTCCACGGCGTCATAGCCCATCTGTGGATCGCGCAGGTATTCGATGTTCTCCTTGCGCTCCACGGCCTCGTCGCTGATCTCCATCACTCGGCTGATGACCAGTTCGTGAAGCACGCTGACATCCAGCATGCGCCAGGCCGGATCTCGCTCCGGTAGCACGCGGGCCATCACATCGGGGCTTTGTAGCTTGAGCACCGTGTAACCGCCATCGTAGAAGCCGATGCGCGGACGCTCCGGAGTAGCCGCGGCCAAGGATTCCTCCAGCGCCTCTCGGTCTTCCAGCGGTATGACCTCGAAGTATTCCTCCGCTCCCGCCAGAATCTCCTCGCCGCTCTTGCGCCCATACGAGTGAATGAGGCGATGGGTGGGCAAGATGACCAGGCCAGGGTCGTCCATGCTGACCATTGTCACCATGCGATAGTTGAAGCCCGCGTTCGCGGGGGCGTCGGGATGCTCCCCCCGCATCTCGTCGCGGTAGTTGATGGCCGTCTCGTAGCGGTGATGCCCATCGGCGATGATTAGATTTCGCTTGGGCGCCATCTCCTCCACCACGGCCTGGATCACGTCCGGATCGGTGATGGCCCAGAATTGCTGTTGCACGTCCTTCTCGAACATCTCGCGGGCCTCCAAGCCGGATGCTTCCTCCACGGCCTGATCCAGGATTTCATTGATCCGATCTCCAGGATAGAGCATGAAGATGTGTCCGAAGTTGGCCTCCGTGGCGCGCATCAGATTGAGCCGGTCGACCTTGGGGCCGGAGTGGGTGCGCTCGTGGGGTAGCACCACGCCCTCGTCAAAGCGGCTCAGTTCGAACGCGGCGACCAGCCCCTGGCGGCTCTTCTCGGTGCCATCGGAAAGAGTGAAGTTCTGACGCAGGACGTAGAGCGCGGGGCTCTCCTCGCGCTTGAGGATGTCTTCTTCCAACCAGGATTCATAGTATTCTCGCGCGCGTGTATAAACGTTGCCCTCCTCATCATCTTCCGCTTGCTCTTTGCCCTTGATGATGCGCACGACGTTGTAGGGGCTCAGGTCGTAATACTTGTCCTGTAGCCCGTGGCGCACCCGGTCGTAGGGCTGGCTGATGACGGATGAGGGATCTTCGATCTCTTCAAGATTGTAACGTACACCTCGGAAAGGTTTGATAGTTGCCATTTGTGCTCCTTTTTGCATATATACGCTTCGCTTCTATTCAGAACTGCATAAGGTCTCACTTGGGTGGCCACCAGCCAGCTTGAGCCCAAAATCTTCGGGTCTCCACAACATATCTATTGTTGAAAGCGCAAGGCTGCTGCTGTGGCCCGTCCACAGGGCGTCAGGCCGATTATGCGCGTGCCGGTGCTTTGAGCTATCTCCCAGAGAGCTTCATCTCCCAGATTCTCCAACTTGGATAAATCGCTCCGCATCTCATCTGGCAGATCATCGGGCAAAGGAGGAATGTTCGAATCGAGCGTTTGCAGAACCACGCTTTCTAGTGACCGGCGGCTCAATTCAGCTAACCTTTCTAGACGGCTATACAGTTGCTGAGGCATTTGAACAGCTACTGTGTGGACTGTTACAGGCATTTCTCCCTCCTCGAATTGCAACCTGCGAATGGGTGAGGATTTTGCGGGGGCGCTCAAAGTGAACGTGTTGTTCGCGTTCCCTCTAGGCATTCCCCCCACAAATTCAAATCCCCTTACTCGCTCTCTACCTTGGCCATAATTTCCAGCGCGACGGCGGCGGTCTCCTCGCCTACCCGCGCCTTGGCCTCGACTGTTCCAGCGCCCATATGCGGCGAACCGATCACCTGTGGCAGCGCCATCAACTTCTGGCCGCGCTCCTCAGCCTCGTCCTCATAGACGTCCAGCGCCGCGCCTGCCACCTTGCCGCTCTTGATGGCCTCATATAGCGCTTGCTCATCCAGCGTGCCGCCGCGCCCACAGTTGATGATCTTGACCCCATCCTTCATCTTGGAGAAGGTCTCCTCGTTCAGCAGATAATGGGTCGCTTCGACGTGTGGGACGTGGAGCGTGATATAATCCGACCTGCTGATCAGCTCGTCGAACTCAATCGGCGAAACGCAAGTGGGGAAATCCTCCACGTAGGGATCATAGGTGAGCACTTCCATACCCAATGCGTCGGCCTTTTCCGCCACCAGCCCACCGATGCGCCCGCAGCCGATGACGCCCAACGTCTTGCCTGCCAGTTCCGTGCCCTTCATCTTCTTCTTTTCCCACTTGCCCTCCTTCATCGACATAGTGGCTTGGACGATGGGACGGGCCAGGGCGAAGAGATAGCCGAGCGTCAACTCCGCGACCGCGTTGGATGATGCGGTCGGCGTGTTGCGCACCTCGATTCCCTTCGATTCGGCATACTTGACGTCGATGCTATCCAGCCCAACGCCAGCGCGGATGATGCCCTTCAAATTATCCGCCTTGTCGATCAGCGGCTCGCGCACCTTGGTGCGGCTGCGGACGACCATCGCCTCGTAATCCGCGATGATCTCCTTCAGGCCCTCTATCGTGATGTCGTCATGCACCTCGACATCGATCCCACCCTCGCGCATCGCCGCGATGGCTTCAGGATCCACCGGGTCGCAAACAATCAGTTTCATTCTTATCTCCTTGAAATAATCACGTTTTGCGCATTACGTTTTGCGCATTGCGTTCGCCCTAAAGCTCCAGAATATCCTCGATCTGAGCTATGAGCCACTTAATATCATCCATCGTCAGGTCGCCCATGTGCGCGATGCGGAAGCATTTCTCCTTCAGCGATCCGTAGCCGTTGGAGATCTGCGCGCCGCGCTTGGCGAGCTCTTCGTTGAGCCCGGCGACGCTGATGCCGCGTGTGTTCTTGATATTGGTCACCGTAGGCGAGAGGTAGTTCTCGTTGGAGTAGAGGGCGAAGTATTCCAGCGCCCAATCCTGGACGTAGGCCGCCATATCCTTGTGGCGCTGCCAGCGATTATCCAGCCCTTCCTCTAGCATATCATCCATCTGAGCATTTAGCGCCTGGATGATGCTGATGGCGGGCGTGGCGCGCGTCTGGTGCTTCTCATACTTCTTGTCCATCTGCTCGTAGGCGAAGTAATATCCAGGAGCCTCTATCTGCCGAGATCGTTCTCGCGCTCGATCACTCACTGCGCAGATCGTCAAGCCGGCGGGGAGGGCGAAGCACTTCTGCACTCCGGCCAGGCAGACGTCCAGCCCCCAGGCGTCGAACTCAATCTTGGCTCCGGCCATCCCGCTGACGGCGTCCACCAGGAGCAATACGTCGGGGTATTTCTCGTGCATCATCGCGGCAACCTCATCGATCGGGCTGAGCACGCCGGTGGATGTCTCATTGAAGACGATGGTCACCGTGTCATACTCACCGCTGGAGAGGGCCTCATCCACCACCTCCGGCGTGACCGCTTGCCCCCACTCCACTTCGACGGTATCGCAGGGAACGCCGTTGGCGACGGTGATATTGTGCCAGCGCTTTGAGAATGCGCCGCAGATGGTGTTGAGTATCTTCTTGTTTGTCGCTTGACGGATCGTGCCTTCCATCACACCGGTGGAGGAAGAGGCGAAAAGATAGACGCGCTGCTCCGTGTAGAGCATTTCCTGGAGCTTGGAAGTGGCTTCTTTCTGCAATTGGGAATACTCTGCAGATCGATGGTGGATCATCGGTGCGGCCTGTGCTTCTAGGATTTCCTCCCGCACATGCGTAGGTCCTGGAGTGAAAAGCTTCTTGTACATTGTGTAACCTCCTAATTTAGTTTGTAGATGAATGGTCGAAAAGAGGTGGTAGATTGATGCCCTAGCGTTGATACAGCGCAGCGGCTTGAAGTGTAAGGCTGGCGGTCCATCGACTGAAAGTCCAGCCACTGAATTTCAGCCGCTAAACTTTAGCCGTGGTCAGCCTTGTGAAGAGGTCGAAGGGCAATCTACCAGCGAAAAAGGACACACGAGATCGAACGGCTGTGTGTCCTCTGTCTGTCACCTGAGAGATTTCTCCCGATGCTGGGGTTGCCCCTTCGGTATCCTAAAGGATTTTCCAGAGTGCCGAGATGTAGGGTCCTGTTACCTGAGAGTTTCACCCACGCGACCAGCCCGACGCGCCGGATTGCCCCTTCGGTGTCTGCTATCTCGCAGCCTCTCCCCTACATCCCAAGGGCAGGTGTTATACTTTGCCTAATTTTACAATACGACTTGTCAAAAGTCAATAAAATCTTGACAGCGCAACACGAATGAGTAAAATCAAAGCACAAATCGCTCTTAACCCTTAAGGAGGCTCTCATGTCCTCATATGATGATTTTCTCTTCCGCGGCGACCTCACCGATCTTGACCCCACCGTCGCCCATCTGATCGACCTGGAGAAGGAGCGCCAGGCTCGCAAGCTGATCATGATCCCATCGGAGAGCAGTTCCCCCCACTCCGTGCGGGAAGCGCTTAGCTCCGCCCTCATGAACATCTACGCCGAGGGTTACCCTAACCCCGAAATGCGCTGGCTTTCCGAGCAGCAGATTCTGGATTATGAGCACCACCTGGCCCACTACCGGCGCTACGGTGACCAGCGCTACTACCGGGGCGTTGAATACGCCGACGTGATCGAATCGCTGGCCCGACGGCGCTGCGCCGAGGCCTTCGCCAGCGGCACCCTCGAGGCCGATCAAATCTACGTCAACGTCCAGCCGCTCTCCGGCTCACCGGCCAACGCCGCCATTATGCAAGCCCTGCTCAAGCCCGGCGACACGATTATGGGCATGTCACTGCCCCACGGCGGCCACCTGACCCACGGCAGCCCCGTCAATCTGTCGGGCCGGCTCTACGACGTGGTCTCCTACCGCGTCGATGAGCGCACGGAACTGCTGGACTACGATGAGGTCGAAGCCCTGGCGCTGGAGCATCGGCCCAAGCTGATCATCGCCGGCTACACCTCCTACCCGCGCCAGCCCAACTGGGCCAAGTTCCGCCAGATCGCCGACCGAGTCGGGGCCTACCTCCTGGCCGACATCGCCCACGTCGCCGGTATGGTCATCGCCGGCGCCTATGCCACGCCTGTGGGCCAAGCCGACGTGATCTCATTCACCACGCACAAGACGCTCTGCGGCCCGCGCGGAGCCTGCATCCTCACCACCGACCCCGGCCTGGCGCAGAAAATCGACCACGCCGTCTTCCCCGGCCTCCAGGGCGGGCCACACGTCAACAAGTTCGCCGCCATGGCCGTCGCCTTCCGCCTGGCACAGACGGAGCAATTCCGCCGCCTCCAGCAACAGATCGTGACCAACGCCGACGCGCTGGCCCGCGCCCTCAGCGCCGAGGGGCTGCGCGTCCCCTGCGGCGGCACCGATACCCATCTGCTGCTCCTCGACTGTAAGACGGTAGAGGGACGGGATGGCACGCCCCTGATGGGGGATGTCACGGCCACCATCCTCGACCTGATCGGCATCGTGGTCAACAAGAACACCATCCCCGGCGATGAGACGGCGGCCTACCCCAGCGGCATCCGGCTGGGCACCCCCTGGGTCACGCAGCGCGGCCTGCGCGAGCCGGAGATGAAACAACTCGCGCACATCATCGCCCGCGCGATGAAGTCCACCGAACCTTTCGCCTACACCACCGTGCGCGGCCCGGCCTATCGCGGCAAGATCGACTTCGACGTGCTGGAGGAACTGCGCTTTGAGGTGGCACAAATGGCCCATCAGGCGGGGATCGACTTCGAGATCCCTTGCAGCGGATACCCGCACCATTGCTTGGTGCCGGAAATGCGAGAGCGGGCGGAGGAGTTCGACCAGATCGAGATCGAGGGCAACGTGGCGGCCTCCTTCGTCGAGAAGCTCACGCCGGTCGAGCTCGGCGACCTGGAGCAGGACGAATGGCGGCGCATAACGTTGCTGGGGCGGGATGGGCAACGGCTCAGCCCGGCCCTCATCCAGCGGCCTGGGCCGGGACACAGCCGCTACCGCATGATCGTGCCGGCCGAGCGGGCGCAGCGTGTCGCGGCATGGCTGCGCCATCTCTCCGATGGCTACGTGCTCTTCGACGACGCCGACCCTTTGGCCAAACTACCTGGGCCGGTCGTCGTGCGCGAACTGGGCCCAGCCGACGATCAAGAAGCAGCGGCGGCGGAGTTGAAAGAGCAGCCGGAGTTCGAGCCGCCCCTTTCCCACAAACCCTACTTCATCGGCCTCTCAACCGCCGCTTATGACGAGCCAAGTGGGGAGCCGCTCCCGCCCTTCGAGTGGCAGGAGGAGGAAGGGGATGAGCTGCACCGCACGCCCCTATTCGACTGGCACGCCGAGCACGGGGCGAAGATGGCACCCTTCGCCGGATGGGAGATGCCGCTGTGGTACTCCTCCATCGGCGATGAGCATCGCGCGGTGCGCGGGGCCGCCGGTCTGTTCGATGTATCCCATATGGGCATCTTCGAGGTGAGCGGCCCGCACGCGGCCTACTTCCTCAACCTGGTGACCAGCAATGACGCCAACGCTCTGCGCCCGATGAACTTCGGCCCAGGCGAATCGGAGCCCGGCGAGTCCCAGTATGCCTATGTGCTGGGCCCCGACGGGCGCGTGATCGATGACGTGATGGTCTACCGGCTCAGCGCGGCGCGTTATCTCGTAGTGGTCAACGCGGCAAATGCGGAGAAGGATTGGGCCTGGCTGCGGGCGGTGAACGAGCGCGAGGTAGAAATCGACCGGCAGCGGCCCTGGGCGCGGGCCAGCTTCCAGGCCGATCTGCGCCACCTCCACGCGCCGGACGAGAGCTACGCCTGGCGGGCCGATCTGGCGCTCCAGGGGCCTCGTTCCCGCGACATCCTGCTGGCCCTTCTCGACGCTGCGCCCCTTTCGGGCGCGGTGGCCGAGGAGTTGCGCGGGCGGCTCATGGCCATGAAACGCACCGAGTTCACGGAGCTGCAAATCCCGTTCAGCAAAGCGCCCGGCGGTCTCCTCGATCTGCTCGTTGCCCGCACCGGATACACCGGCGAGCGGATGGGGTTCGAGATTTTCGTCCATCCCGACGTGATGCGGGCGCTCTGGGAGCGGCTGCTGGAGGTAGGCGGACCCTTCGGCCTGCGCCCCATCGGATTGGGCGCCCGTGATAGTCTGCGCATCGAGGCCGGGCTGCCCCTATACGGTCACGAACTGGCCGGGCCGTTGGATCTGCGCCCCAGTGATGCCGGTTTCGCCGGATATGTCAAGCTGCACAAGCCGTTCTTCGTCGGGCGAGGGGCTTACGTTCAGCACGCCGATGAGCGCACGATGGAAGTCGCCCGTTTCCGCATCGAGGAGCGGGGCGTGCGCATGCCCAAGCAGGGCGACGCTGTGGCCGAGAGTCACGGCAAAGTCATTGGGCAAGTGACCTCTTGCGCGATGGATACAGAAGGTTTTCTGGTGGGGCAAGCTTGCGTGGATCGGCGCTACGCCGGTGCGGGAACGCGGATCAACATCTTCCCGCGCCCCACCCGCGAGGCGTGGGATAAGCCCTATGAGGAGCTGGAGGTTGGGGATCGGCTCGTCGTGCACAGCGAGGGGCAGGTAATCAGTCGCTTTATGCGCTAGGAATTTACCCGTACCGCTCCCGCTGGATCGCCAGATCCAGCGGGAGCGGGTGAGAGGCGCTCAATCATCTCTCGAATCCCCGCCCACCACGGTAAAATCGCGCTGCGCGGGCGAGCTCAGCGAGGGCGGGAGCC
>CAZANJ010000120.1:0-7963 GCA_964486415.1 uncultured Anaerolineales bacterium | reverse complement strand
TACGTCGAGATATCCCATTGTACATGCTCAATGCTGAATTGTTAAGGTACACGACATTGGTCAGATAGTTGAAAAGAGTTATGCAACACTCTGCTAATGTAAAAACAGTGGAAATTAAGGATCAAAGAAGCATCAGAAAGGTGTCAAAAATGGCCTCGAAGGTGAAACTACATCTGCTGGGACCGCCGCGCATCATCGTCGAAGGGACACCTCAGCGCTTGCCCTACCAGAAGGCCACGGCCTTGCTCGCTTACCTGGCCGTCACCGGTTCATCCCACAGCCGCGAATATCTGTCCACGCTTCTCTGGGGCAACGTGGACGATCAGCGAGCCTACAGCAGCCTGCGAAACGCCCTCTACGTCATCCGCCGCGATCTGGAGCCGGCCTCGCTGCTGATCGTATCCCAGCGCCAGGTGCGCCTGAACCAAGACACTGTTTGGCTGGACATCGAGCAGTTCAGGCAAGCCATTCAGGGAGGAGAGAGCAGCGCACCAGCGGGCGAGCTGGTCGAGGCGCTGGCCCTGTGGCGTGGCCCCTTCCTGGACGGGCTGAGCATCAAGGGCGCTCCCGGCTTCGACGCTTGGGTCAGCCGCACGCGGGAGCAGCTTGAGCGCTACCACCGGGATGGCTGGCTGGCCCTCAGCCGGACACGTGAGGGAGCGGGCAATTGGTCAGAGGCACTGGAAGCGGCCCGTCAGACTCTGAGGCTCGACCCGCTGTACGAGGCCGGGCATCGCCAGGTGATGCACATCCACCTACAGACGGGCGACCGCGTCGCCGCTCTGCGACAGTACGAGCGCTGCCGCGAGATATTGCTCGATGAGCTGGGCGTGGCGCCGAACGCCCGCACGCGGGCGCTCCAAGAGCAAGCCCTTTCCGATGGGACTGCCGCGGCCAAAGTGAGCGCGGCCACGGCCCCCGATGGCACCGACGAGGAAGGATACGCCTTCGTCGGGCGGCGGCGGGAGATGGCGACCCTGGACAAGTACCTGGCGACGGTCAAGCGCGAATCACGCGGACGGCTGGCCCTGGTCGAGGGGGAGGCCGGCGTGGGAAAGACGCGCCTGGTCACCGAGTGGCTCGCCACCCTCCCCAACGTCCACCTGCTGAGCGGGCGCTGCTTCGAGGCGGAGCGCAGCATCCCCTACCATCCCTGGATCGATCTGCTGAGGAGCTCGCTATCCCGCCTGGACTGGGAGCGGATCGAACTGCCCGGCCTGTGGATGAGCGAGCTGAGCCGCCTGATCCCCGAACTGCGCACCGTCTACCCCGGCCTTCCCCTGCCGACCGCCATCGATTCGGAGCTGGCCCGTGGGCGCTTGGCCGAGGCCGTTCACCAATGGCTGCGGGCGCTGGGCCGGGAGCGAGCGGTCGTCCTCTTCTTGGACGATTTGCAGTGGATCGACCGCGCCAGCCTGGCTTTGCTAGAGTACCTGCTGCGCCACAGCGCCGATCTGCCGCTGCTGGTCCTGGGCGCCCAACGGGAGCGGGAGCTCGGCCCGGCCTGGCAGCGCAGCCTGAGCGTGCTGGCCCGCGAGGGAGTTTGTCACCGGCTCACGCTTTACCGGCTCTCCTTCCCGGAAGTGGCGACTATCGCGCGTCAGATCGGCTTTCGCGCCGCCGACCCTGAAGCCTTCCTGAAACGCCTCTTCCGGGAGACGGAGGGCAATCCGCTCTTCGTCATCGAGATCCTGCGCAGTCTCCAAGAGACGAGCGTCGACGCTACCGCTGAGTGGCCCATCCCGCTCACAGTGAAGGACGTCGTCCAGGCCCACCTGGACCGTCTGGACACGCGGGAACGCCAGCTTTTCACCGCCGCGGCCGTCATCGGGCGAACCTTCGACCACACCACCTTGCAGGCGGTCACGGGCCAGCCGCCCCAGCTGATCCTCTCGGCGCTGGACGAGGGCATCGCCGCCGGCCTGATCGTGGAGCGTGACGGGCGCTACGATTTCTCTCACAACAAGATCCGGGCCGTGCTCTACCGGCGCAGCAGTCGTGCCCGTCGCCGCCATCTCCATCAGCGCGTGGCCGAGGCGCTGGAGAGGCTCCACGCCGCCGATCTTGCCCCACACTTCGGCCTGCTGGCGAATCACTTCGAGGCCGCCGCCGAGTCGGATCGGGCCTGTCATTATGCGCTGCGGGCCGCCAAGCGGGCGGTCGAGCTGTACGCCGACGAGGACGCCTTGAGCTGGTATGAGCAAGCACAGGCTCTGGCCGAGACCGCGCAGGCGGAGTTGGCCCCGGACATCATCCCGCAGATCATCCCCTTCCGCCAGCGCTATGTCTCATCGTCGCGCCCGCTGGACGTGGTGGGGCTGGTCTATCGCCAGCAGGGGCTGATCAATCAGCGTCGCGGGCGATACGACTTGGCGCGGGAGTACCTCCAACTGGCCCTGACCAGGGCGACCGAGCGGGAGCGGGCGGATGAGCAGGCCGCCGCCCACGGGCTGCTCAGCTTTCTGGCCTACCTGCGCGGCGACTACGACGAACTGGCCGAACAAGCGCAATTCTCGCTGGAACTGGCGACCCGCGCCGACGAGACGGCGCTGCGGGCCGAGGGGCTGCGGAACCTGGGGATAGCGGCCTATCGATCGGGCGAGTATGAGCGGGCCATCGAGCTCTACGAGGCATCCCTCTCCGCGAGCCAATCCATCGGCGACCAGGCCAGCATCGCCAAGTGCTACAACAACATCGGCTTCGCGCTGCGCACGATGGAGCGGTACGACGAGGCCGTGGAGGCGTTCGGGCGGGCGTTGGAGCTGCACGAGGCCGCCGGGTCCATCGAGGGCGCGGCCGGCGTGCTGGCCAACATCGGCGGCGTCTATCTCCGCGCCGACGCGCTGGAGGTGAGGGCCCCGGAGCCCAGCACGAACCTGGATCAGGCCCTCTTCCACCTGAAACGCGCTCTGGCGCTGAGCGATGAGACGCACGCCGATTGGATCACGGTCAAGGTCTGCCGCACGATGGGCAGCGTCTACCTGCGCCGGGGGGACTGGGAGCAAGCGCTGAGCTCGGCCAGACGGGCCCGCTACCTGGCCGAGGCGCTGGGCAGCAAGGAGGATCTGGGCGCCGCTTATCGGCTGCTGGGCGAGATCGCGGCCGAATCGCGGGATGTGGGGTTGGGGCCGGCCGAGGACTACTTCCAGAGGAGCCTGGACATCCTGCGGGATGTGGGGGAGCAGTACGAGCTGGCCCGCACGCTGTCGAGCCTTGACGCCTATCGTGGGGAGGCGCCCAAGACCTGACAGGTTTCTCAGCGACATTTGACGGGCTGTTGATGAATTTTTGACGCCTGTGTGTTATCATAAAGGCGGGAGAAATTACGATGCGATTAGCGTTCTCGATCTGAGAACAAAGGAGGAATCGTGAAGAAACTGACGATGCTCACTGTGGCAATGGCCGTGATGGCCCTCGTGCTGGCCTCATGCGCCCAGCCCACGCCCCAGGTGATCAAGGAAACCGTCGTGGTCACCGAGAAAGAAGAGGTAGAGGTAGAAGTCGAAGTGACCAAAGAGGTGGTCAAGGAGGTCACACCGACGGCTGATCCTGCCGGCGTCGAGCGAGGCGGCGTGTTGATCGCCGCCATCAGCGCCGATCCGGAGGGCCTGGACCCACACCTGACCTCCGCCCACTCCAGCTTCGAGATTCTGGAGAACGTCTACGACACGCTCGTGACCGTGGACGAGAACCTCAATATGGTGCCATCGCTGGCCGAAAGTTGGGAGGTCTCCAATGATAACCTCACCTGGACGTTTCATCTGCGCGAAGGCGTCAAGTTCCACAATGGCCGCGATCTGACAGCCGAGGATGTGGTCTACAGCTACGAGCGCATTATGGACGAGGAGACCGGCTCCGGCGTCGCCTGGCGCTTTGGCTCCGTCGAGAGCGTCGAGGCCGTGGACGACCTGACCGTCGCCATTCACCTGACCGAGCCCTCGCCCAACTTGCTGGGCCGGATCGGGGCCTACAAGGGCATGTCGATTGTGCCCCAAGAGATCGTCGAGGACGAGACGATTGACACCCACCCGGTCGGCACCGGCCCCTTCGTGTTCGCCGAGTATATGCCCGGCGATCACGTCACGCTGGAGGCCAACCCCGATTACTGGGAGGAGGGCAAGCCCTACCTTGACGGCGTGACCTTCAAGATCATCCCCGATGACACCGTGCGTCTGACCAACCTCCAGACCGGTGAGGTGGATTGGGTGGATAGCCTGCCCCCGCAGCGCGTCACCGAGCTGGCGACCTCCGGCGACGTGATCGTGGATAAGGTCAGCGGTGGCGACTATTGGTACATCGGCCTGAACCTCACCCGCGAGCCGTTCGACGACCCGCTCGTGCGCCAGGCCATCGCCTACGCCATCGACCGTGGGGAGGTGGCCGCCGCCGCCAAGTGGGACACGGCCACGCCCAATCAAGGCCCCATCCCGGTCGATAGCTCCTGGTACTACGACTATCAGCCCTACGGGCAAGACCTGGAGAAGGCCCGCGAGTTGCTGGCCGAAGCTGGCTACCCGGACGGCTTCGAGACCGAGCTAATGCCCACCACCTTCTACGAGGAGACGGTGCGCGCCGCTCAGGTGCTCCAGGCGCATCTCAGTCAGATCGGTATCGACGCCGAGATTCGTTCCCTGGAGTGGGGCACATGGCTGGAGGAGCAGGGCGCGGGCAACTTCGACATGTACATCTGCGGTTGGATCGGCAACATCGACCCCGATGACTTCTTCTACGCCCAGCACCACACGGACGAGTTCTTCAACTTCACCGGCTACAGCAATCCCGAAGTTGATGAACTGCTCGAAGCCGGGCGCGTGGAGACCGATCAGGAGGCCCGCAAGGAAATCTACAACCAAGTGCAGCAGGAGATCATCGACGACGCGCCCTACGTCTACCTCTACAACCCGGATGTCGTCCAGGCCTGGCAGCCCTATGTGCATGGCTACGCCGCCTTCCCCACCAACGCCAAATGCTTCGAGAATACCTGGCTTTCGCGATAGCCAGGAGTTAGCACCCAGACCTCGGAGGTCGCGAGCAAGTTCGCGCGGCCTCTGAGGTCTTTTTGTAGGTGAACCTGCGGAGGCTTTATGGCTAACTTCCTGCTTCGCCGTCTGCTCACCACCATGCTGGTGATGTTGGGCGTCTCCTTCGTCGTTTTTATGATCATCCACCTGGTGCCAGGCGATCCGGTGCGGATCATGTTGGGCCTCCAGGCCGACCAGGCGAAGGTAGAGGATATCCGCCACCAGATGGGCTTCGACCGTCCGCTGCTGGTTCAATATGCCGATTGGCTCTGGAGCGCCCTCCACGGTGACCTGGGGCAGAGCTTCATCACCGGCGAGAGCGTCGCCAAGGCGGTCGGGCAGCGCTTACCGGCGACCCTATCGCTGGCTCTGGCAGCCTTGGTGGTGGCCTTGATCATCGCCCTGCCCGCCGGGACCATCGCGGCCCTGAACCCGGGTAGCCTGACGGACTACGCGGCTATGTTCTTCAGCCAGATCGGCGTCTCGATCCCCAACTTCTGGCTGGGCATTATGTTCATCCTGATCTTTTCCCTGGCCCTGGGCTGGCTTCCGCCGTCCGGGTATACCAGCCCCACGGAGAACTTCGGCGAGTGGTTGGAACATCTGATCCTGCCGGCGATGACGGTCGGGCTGATCACGGCTTCCATCCTGACGCGCTTCGTGCGCTCGGCGGTGCTGGAGGTCATGCACCAGAACCACGTGCGCACGGCGCGGGCCAAGGGCCTGACTGAGCGCGATGTCACCATCCGACACGTGCTGAAGAACGCCGCGATCCCCATCGTGACCATCGTCGGCATGCAGATGGCCTCGCTGCTGGGCGGGATCATCATCGTCGAGGTGATCTTCGCCTGGCCGGGGCTGGGGCGCCTGGCTCTGGACGCCGTTGTGCGGCGGGACTACCCGATGGTGCAGGGCGCGGTGCTGCTCGTGGCCCTCTCCTTCGCGGTGGTCAACGTGCTCGTCGATCTGACCTACGCCTACCTCGATCCCCGCGTCAAGTATTAGGAGGTCGTCACCATGCACCAAGAATTGCCACCGGAAGAATCTTTCCTTGAGGAGACGCTGCGCTTGTTCCTGCGCAACCGCCTGGCCTCCATCGGCGCGGTCATCATTCTGCTCTTGATCTTCTTCGCGCTGGTCGGCCCCAAACTCACGCCCCACGATCCCGTCAGCCTGGATATGGGAGCGCGACTGGAGCCGCCCAGCCTGCACCATCCCTTCGGCACCGATGACTTCGGGCGGGACGTGCTCAGCCGGGTGCTATCGGGAGCCTCGATCTCGCTCAAGGTGGGCGTGATCGCCGTGAGCATCTCCATGATCATCGGCACCCTGCTCGGCGCCATCAGCGGATACTACGGCGGCTGGATCGACGAGGTTATCATGCGCCTGATGGACGTGTTGTTCGCCTTCCCGGCCATTCTGCTGGCGATTGCCATCTTGGCCGCGCTGGGGCCGGGGATCAGCAATGCCATGATCGCCATTGGGATCGTCTACACGCCCATCTTCGCCCGCATCACGCGCGGCAGCGTGCTCACGGTGCGCGAGGAGGTTTACATCGAGGCGGCCCGCTCCATCGGCAGCCGCGACAGCCGCATCCTCTTCCGCCACATCCTGCCCAACGTGATCGCGCCCGTGATCGTCGAGACCACGCTCAGCCTGGCCTTCGCCATCCTGGCCGAGGCCGCGCTGAGTTTTCTCGGATTGGGCACCCAGCCCCCGGACCCAAGCTGGGGCCGCATGCTGAGCGAGAGCCGAGGGTACATTCAGGACGCGCCCTGGCTCGGCGTCTTCCCCGGCCTGGCGATTATGTTCACCGTGATGGGCTTCAACTTCCTGGGCGACGGCCTGCGCGACGCGCTCGACCCGCGCATGAAGCAGGTGCTGGAGATGAAGGCGGAGTAGCACATTCCGCGCAGCCCCGATATCAGGAGGCCCCCCATCGCTCAATTTCCTATGCCATTACTTTCGACCTTCTCGATTGTGGCCCACGACCCCGCGGCCTCGGAGTGGGGCGTGGCGGTGCAGTCCAAGTTCCTGGCCGTGGGCGCCATCGTGCCCTGGGCCAAGGCCGGCGCGGGCGCCTTGGCCACCCAGGCCCGTGGCAATGCCACCTTCGGCCCCAGAGGACTGGCGATGATGGGCGAAGGTGTGTCGGCGCCAGAGGCACTTGAGCGGCTCTTGGCCGAAGACGGCGAACGCGAGCACCGCCAGGTCGGGCTGATCGATATGCGTGGAGAACCGGCGCTCTTCACCGGGGGCGAGTGTATGGACTGGGCCGGCGGGCTGCGGGGAACGAATTACGCCGTCCAGGGCAACCTGCTGGTCGACGGGGCAACGGTGGAGGCGATGGCGGCGGCCTTCGAGGAGAGCGCGGGCGAGCTGGCCGACCGGCTGGTGGCGGCGCTGGCAGCCGGTCAGCGGGCCGGGGGTGATCGACGGGGACAACAGGCCGCCGCGCTGCTGGTGGTGCGCGAGAACGGTGGCTATGGCGGCGATGACCGGTACGTCGATCTGCGCGTGGACGACGCGGCGCAGCCCATCGAGCGCTTGCAGGCCCTGCTTGATCTGCACCACATGACCTTCCAGGCGCCGGGCGCGGAGGACTGGAGCGTGATCGAGGGCCAGCTCTGTCGCGACTTGCAGCGGGTGCTCAGACAAGCGGGGCAATACGAGGGACCCATCAACGGCTGCTACGACGAGCGCACGCGGCAAGCGCTGAGTGGATTGATATGTATGGAGAATCTGACGAAGCGGTTCAGGGAAACCGAGGGGCTAATCGACCGGCAAGTGGCTGCCTTTCTAGGCAAAAGGTGGGGAGGGGCGGAGTAGGACAATCCACAACTGCCGTGCATCGGCCAACCACTGCTCTTGCTGTGCGGCCAGAAACACTAATCGCTTATTCGTGGCTTTGCTATCCTGCACTTGTTGACGTAACCCAGCAG
>CAZANJ010000119.1:0-7977 GCA_964486415.1 uncultured Anaerolineales bacterium | reverse complement strand
CGCTGCGTCCACGACATATGCCAGGCGGTTGACGTGCCGGTGGTGGCAGTGGGTGGCGTGACGAGCGGTCGGGATGTGGTGGAGATGCTGCTGGTAGGCGCCACCGCCGTGGGCATCGGGTCGGCAGTCGCTTACCGAGGGATGGAAGTTTTCCGCCACGTGTGCGACGAACTGCGGGATTATATGCAAAGACACGGGCATGATAATCTGGAAGCGCTGCGGGGAAGAGCCAGTAGCTCTACCACCTGACCGGCTCAGAAAGCCCGGTTTCTCGCCCGCTCGACCAAGGGTATAAGCGCACCGCTTGTGTCCAGGTCCAAAGCGCGAACGAAAGCCGCCTCCGCTTTCTCCTGATTACCCTCAGCAAGCTCAAGTAAGCCCCAATGATAATAGGCCCAAGCCAGCCCCGGATCGAGGTCAATGGCCTGCTGAAAATGCTCCCGCGCCAGATCATACTCTCCGACCTGAAGCGCAGCCCAACCCCGCAGATCGTGCGCATTGGCATCCTCTGGCATAAGCTCAACTAACGTCTCGGTGACCTCGATGGCGCGACCGGCAGCGGTGATATTATGGTTGAGGTAGAAATTGGCCAATATCTCCCACAGCGCAGGGTCGCCGGGCCGCAGCGCGACCGCATTTCGCAACCAAAGCTCCGCTACCACGTAGCCACCCTCAGCCGCCCACGTCTGCCCAATCTCGACGCAGATGGCCGGATTGCCGGGGTCAAGATCGTAGGCCGCCTCATACTCGGCGCGGGCCGCTGTGATGTCCCCTGACCGTTCAAAGTGCAAGCCCAGGAAAGTATGCGCAAGCGCAGAATCGGGAGCGAGCGCAACGGCGCGTTGCAAGTGCGGCTCCGCCTCAGTCGAATAGCCCAATTGGTCCAGCGCACCGCCCAAGTATGCATGGGCATCGGGATAGTCGGCGTTGTGAGAGAGCGCACGCTCGAAGTGATATGCCGCCAGCGCCCATTCTCGCGCCCCAAATAGGACTCGCCCCAACATCGCGGCGGTATAAGCGATGTCCCCCTCCGGCTCCACGCGCTGGAACGCAGACAGCAATCGGCCCGCCAATTCGGTATCGGCGGTGAGGAGATGGCTCTCGGCAGCGGGATCATGGCCGATCAGCAGCGCCCCCAGCCGTTCGTGGGCCACGGCGAAGGTCTCGTATGAGGGATCATCACCCAACAACGCTTGATACTCCGCCTGCGCCGCGTCCCATTCCCGCCGCTTGAGGTAGGCCCGGGCCAGGGCGCGACGCGCTTCCCCATCTTTAGATTCGATTGCCAACAGACGCCGCGCGTGCTCAATGACAGCGGGCCAATCGGCGCTGGCCTCGTGGATGGCGATCCGCAAGCGCAACAAATCGATCTTGTAGGTGAAGTCAACATCCAGGCGCTCGGCCTCGGCGGCGGCCACCAGCGCCTCCTCAGTGCGGCCCCAATCCAGATACAATTGAGCCAACCGAAGATGGGGAAGGGGATCATCGGGCCGCAGGTGAGCTGCCTCCCGATAGGCAGCGGCAGCAGCGGTGCGCTCGGCATTTTCAGCGTGGAGATCGCCCTGTCTCAGGAGACGGGGATAGACGATGTTCCTGAGATGTGCGCCATTGGAGGAGCGGAGAGTGAGGAGTAATGCCGCAGCGAGAAGCGCCAGGATCGCAAATGTGATCAAGAAACGGCGGGAGCGTCTCGCAATCACCCTCTTTACCCGCTACGGCAGATCTGGAAGATCCGCCAATGGAGCGTAGGCGATCCCGACCAGGCTGGGTCCGGTGTGAGCGCCCAGCACGAGAGAGATAGCTCCCATGGGCCACCAGTCACAATCGAAGCGCCGATCCATCTGCTCGCGCAGCGACTTCGCCCCCTCCGGATTGTGCGAATGAAGCACCTGTACCCTCAACGCGCTGCCCGGCCCGTGCTGTTGCTCGATCAGATCCACCACGCCCCCAATCGCCCGCCGAAAGGTACGCGCTTGCCCCAGTTGCACGTAGGTTCCTCCATCCTTTTCCACACCCATCAGCGGCTTGATGTTCAATATCGAGGCCACGAGACCCTTGATGTGGCTGATACGCCCCCCGTGGATCAAGTACCGCAGCTCCTTCAACGTATACAAGCTGTCGCTGGCGCGGCTCACTTGCTCCATCAAGGCCAGTATCCGTTCCTTCTCCCAACCAGCCTGTGCCCCTCTAAGCGCCGCTTCCACCTGCCATCCGGACGCGGCCGATAGGGTTTTGGTATCGACGACTGTAACATCCACCTCTGGCACCATGGCAGCTCCGGCACGGGCTGCATTGACCGTACCGCTCAGGCCCGAAGAGATATGGACCGAGAGGATCTCAGGATCCGCGCTCCCCACCCTGCGGTAAACCTCAGCGAAATCCCCGGCTGAAGGCTGGGAGGTGACGGGAAGGGCCTCCGTCCCCGCCAGCAGTTCGTAGAAATCGGCGGGTTGAATATCCACACCCTCACGATAGGTCTTGCCCTCCAGAGTAACCGACAAGGGCACCACTTGAACGTTCAACTTTTCGGTTTGAACCGCAGGCAAAATTAAGTCTGCTCCACTATCCGTAACAATCTTCGTCATTTATCTCCTTTACACATAAGCCAGCTCATTTCATCAATCAACTATCCAGATATAACACCGCCACACCCACCAAGTGACGCCACCTTCACAGATCGACCGCCAAGGATGCACCGGTGAATTGTTGAGCGAGCCACTCGTCCAGGACGGCAAAGAAGTCATCGCGAATGGAGAGCTCCAGCCAAGGATAGTGCCCGCAGTTTTGCCACTCGTGGTAAACTAGCTGCGGGATATGTGGCTCCAGGCTCTCTCTGATCATCTCCCCCGGATGAGGATCGACGTCGCCGTGCAGCATTAAAACGGGCGCCTCGATCGCCGCGAAGGCCGCGGGATAGATTCCAGCCGCCTGCAAGCGCATCATATCCTCCCAGCTCTCTCGATGGGCACGTGCATCGGCCTTGATCTTAGGGCCGGTGGAGAAAAGCTCGTGTGAATAGAGCGGTAGGAGCAGCTCGCCCATCACACTGAGCCGCTCGTCGGGATCGAGGATTTCCTCCGGTAAGCGCTCCAGGCGAAGGCGCAGTTCATCATCCATCTGCCCATCGACGGTCTCCCGCATCCGGGCGCGTGCCGCAGGGTCGAAGGTGCCACAGCCCACGAGGACGAGCGTGGTCACATAGCCCGGATGTGCCGCGGCGTAGGCCAGCGCCAACATCGCGCCCCAGGAATGGCCCACGAGGGCCGGTCGCGCACCGTCGCAGTCCGCTCCGATCCGCTCGACCAGAGACTGCAAGTCAGCCACGTGGCGGGCAACGGTCAGCGGTTCGTCGCCGCTGGAGCGCTGAAACGGCTCATAGACGCGGAAAACGTCCGCGAGCCCACGCGCGGCCGGCGCCATATACCCAGGAGCACCCGGTCCACCGTGCAGCACAACCACCGGCGGCCCCGATTTACCGTAGGTGCGAAGAGAGTTCATCACCCAATGCCCCTCTCATACTCCAGAATACAAAACGCCCGGACAAAACATCCGGGCGAATCCGACCGCTGATGAAGAAGGAATGATACACTCACTACAGCGAGATTCCGGCCAGGTCATAATTACCGCTATTGAACTCCACCAACCTAGGCCAATCTATGGCCCCAGACTGATCACAGAACTTATCAATGAAGGCCTTAGTGAATCTATTGACGACCTTGCTTCGCTCCTCCTCAAAAGCATCATTATGCTGTTTAGCCCGGTAGCCAATCGGCTCGATGATGTCGGTGTACAAATCCTCGTTTTCGCTGATCAGATACCAGAAATTCTGACCTACCACTTTCCAGCATCCGGGCAATCGATAGTTAAAGTTAGTGCGAGTTTTGCCATAGCAAATACCCAGTACCGGGCGCACCTCGCCGACAGAGCTAGACTGTCGTACTCGAATGAGCGCGTTCTTCAAATCCTGGGCAAGCTTTTTCACCTGAGAGCTATTTCCCCAATTTGGACCTGATTTTATCGAGATGATGTAGTGCGTGCCATCGTTGACAAACTCCAGATCAACACCTTGTGCAGATGACTTGTGGCCTCCACATGTCTTTCCGGCAATAAAAATGGCCAACTCCTCAAGAAAATCTCCAAAGTACTTCTCCTCAGAGGAAGACAGGTAGGCATCTAACAAATCCCCCATCAAGTCACCTGCTGTCGTCAGGTTTTTGGCTCTGAGAAGATAGAGGTTTCTTTCCTTAAGGAGCTCATCCAAGGTTACCTCCTCCAACGAACCCAAACGGCTTTCGTGAAAACTCAAGATGTTCTCACTCACAAACTGATACACCTCATCCAAATTCAAGGGCTTCACTACACAACCTCTCTGGCTAACTCACACATCTTTTCTCGCTAATGGCACTCGGCATATTCTTGCTCCAGATCCTCCAACTCTTCTTCAAATGGGAAGACCTTGTAACGATTAAGCTCCAGAAGAAATTCAACGCGCGACATCCCAGCAAGCTTAGCAGCCCGTCCGGAAGAGAGCCGTCCTAATTCGTACAATTTGACAGCAGCCAGGGTGCAAAGCTCCTGTGCAAAGGCTTTCTCATCGGCCTTCTCAGCCAATAACACTTTTTCCGGCACCTCAATTACCACTTGCCGGGTCGTCAACTCTTCACCTCCAAACATATGGTACGATAAAGGTAACCAAATAAAAACTGCTGTCAACTAACCACTCTACTCGGTTTAATCTTCAGCCAAACGATCAACCGCCGCGCCCAGCCGCGCTAGTACCTCCTCCTGCCCTATCGCCGCCAACGAGCCGAACAGCGGCGGTGTGGCCTTCTGATTGGTCGTAACCCAGCGCAGCGTGCCCAGCAACTGCCCCACGCTCACGCCCAGATCATCGGTCAGGTCACGCAGCGGCTGCTCGATGGCCTCCGCGTCGAAAGGCTCGATCTCGGCCAGCAGCTCGCGAGCCGCCCGCAGCATCGCCGCGCTCTCATCGGCTGTCAGCCCCTTGGGCACCAATCGCTCCATCGGCGGCGGCTCGATCTCGCCGAACATAAAGCCCGTCCACTCGACCACTTCGTCCAGCCGCTTCAGCCGCTCCTGCACCAGCGAAGCGGCCAATCGCAGCCGGGATCGCATATCCTCCGGGCACGGGACCGACACCAGCCCGGCCCGCTGCCAGAAGGGCAGCAGCCGCTCCACCAGCTCCTCCTCAGATAGCTCGCGGATGTAGACGCCGTTCATCCAGTCCAACTTGTCGTAAGCGAACGTGGCCGGCGACTTGTTGACCCGGAACAGATCGAAGCGCTCGATCAGTTCCTCGCGGCTGAAAACCTCCTGCTCCTCGCCCTCCCCCGGCGACCAGCCGAGCAGCGCCAGGAAGTTGAGCAGCGCCTCCGGCAGATAGCCCTGCTGGCGGAACTCGGTGATCGAGGTGGCGCCGTGTCGCTTGGAGAGCTTCTGCCCGTCGGGGCCGTTGACCAGCGGGACGTGACAATACGTCGGCGCCTCCCAGCCCATCGCGCGGTAGATCATGATGCGCTTGGGCGTGCTGGAGATCCAATCGTCGCCGCGGATGACGTGCGTGATGCCCATGTGGTGATCGTCGACCACCACCGCCAGGTGGTACGTGGGGAAACCGTCGGACTTGAGCAGAATCTGGTCGTCGATCAGCGCGTTGTCGAAGCTCACGTCGCCGTAGATGGCGTCATGCACCACAGTCTCGCCCTCCAGCGGCATCTTGAGGCGCACAACGTGCTCTTCGTCCTTGGAGACGGGCACCGGCAGGTCGCGGCAGTGGCGGTCGTACATGATGTGCTCGCCGGCGGCCCGCTGACGCTCCCGTACCTCGGCCAAGCGTTCCGGCGTGCAATTGCAGCGGTAGGCCCAGCCGCGCTCGATCAGCTCCTCGGCCACCGCGCGGTACATCTCCAGCCGCTCGGACTGGATGTACGGCCCGCGCGGCCCGCCGATGGCGTAGGCCTCGGCGTCCTCCACACCAGAACGCCGCAACGCCTCCAGACCAGGGCCTTCATCCAGGTCCAAGCCCAGCCAGCGCAGGCCGTCCATAATCACCGGTATCGCTTCCGGCTGGTAGCGCGCGCGGTCGGTGTCCTCGATGCGTAAAATAAACTGGCCCTCGTTCTGTCGGGCGAAGAGCCAGTTGAAGACGACGGTGCGAATGTTGCCAATGTGCGGCTCCCCCGTCGGACTGGGGGCGAAGCGAACGCGAACGGTCACGGTATCCTCCTGTTTGCAGACACGTAGGGGCAACCCCTTGTGGTTGCCCAATCCCTACTTCTTCTGTTTCAGCCGCTTCTCAATCTTGGCCCAGGTGCTGCGCAGGGGCACGGTGCGGTTGAAGATCAGGTGATCCGCGGTCGAATCGGGGTCGAGGCAGACGTAGCTCTTGCGGTAGAACTGAAAGCGCTCGCCCGGCTGCGCGTCGGCGAGGCTGGGTTCGGCCTTGGCGGTGGTGATCTCCAGCGAGTCCGGGTTCAGATAGTCGGTGAAATGTTCACCGTCCGAGATGTCGCCCATATCGGCCTTGGTGAAGAGCCGGTCGTAGAGCCGCACCTCGACGTCGAGGGCGTGCTCGGCCGAGACCCAATGGATCGTGCGCACGTAGCGCCCATCCGGCGCCACGCCGCCCTTCGTTTCCGGGTCGTAGGTGCAGCGCAGCTCGACGATCTCGCCTTCCTCGTCCTTGACCACGTCCTCGCACGTGATCAGATAGGCCCGCTTGAGCCGCACCTCGCGGCCCGGCGCCAGGCGCTGGAACTTCTTCGGCGGATCCTCACGGAAGTCGCCGCGCTCGATGTAGAGCACGCGGGAGAAGGGCATCTCGCGCTTGCCCGATTCGGGGTCCTCCGGGTTGATGTCGACCTCGAACACCTCGGTCTGATCCTGCGGGTAATTCTCGATCACGACCCTGAGCGGCTCCATCACGGCCATCACGCGCGGCGCGTTCTGGTTCAGGTCGTCGCGCACGAAGTGCTCCAGCATATCGATGTCGATCAGACTGTAGGCCGTGGCCACGCCAATCTCGTCGCACAAAGCGCGAATCGCACTGGGCGGGTAACCGCGTCGCCGCATGCCAGAGATGGTGGGCATGCGCGGGTCGTCCCAGCCGTCGACAAGCCCCTCCTCGACCAATTGCAGGAGATAGCGCTTGAACAACACTGTGTGGCTGAGATAAAGCCGCGCGAACTCGATCTGTTTGGGATGATAAATCCCCAGCGCTTCGAGGAACCAGTTGTAGAGCGGGCGATTGTTCTTGAACTCGAGCGAACAGAGGGAATGCGTGATACCCTCGATGGAATCTGACTGACCGTGGGTCCAATCGTAGGTCGGGTAGATGCACCAATCGTCGCCCTGCTTGTAATGCGTCTCGTAGAGGATGCGGTACATGATCGGATCGCGCATGTTCATATTGGGATGGGTCATATCGATCTTGGCGCGGAGCACGCACTTGCCCTCCTCGAACTCGCCCTTGCGCATGCGCTCGAACAGATCCAGGTTCTCCTCGACCGAGCGGTCGCGATAGGGGCTGTTCTTGCCCGGCGTGGTGAAGTCGCCGCGATACTCGCGGATCTCCTCGGGGCCGAGGTGATCGACGTAGGCCTTGCCCTTTTTGATCAGCTCGACGGCCCATTCGTAGAGCTGCTCGAAGTAATCCGAGGCGAAGAACATGCGGTCATCCCAGTCGAAGCCAAGCCAGCGAATATCCCTCTTGTCGGCCTCGACGTACTCCCACTCCTCCTTGGTGGGATCGGTGTCGTCCATGCGTAGGTTGCAGAGCCCGCCGAACTCCTCGGCGATGCCGAAGTTTATGCAGATGGCCTTGGCGTGCCCGATGTGAAGATACCCATTCGGCTCCGGCGGGAAGCGCGTGTGTACCCGGCCATCATAGACGCCTTGCTCGATATCCTCCTTGATAATATCTCGAATAAAATCAGATGGTTGATCTTTTGTCATCAT
>CAZANJ010000118.1:1641-7985 GCA_964486415.1 uncultured Anaerolineales bacterium | reverse complement strand
TGAGTAATTACAGCAGCAACTCATTTTGCAGAACGGAGGTCAAAAATGGACAAAAAGATTATCGCTACCGAGAAAGCGCCGGCCGCGGTTGGCCCTTATTCCCAGGGCGTGGGTGCCTGTGATCTCGTCTTCACCGCCGGGCAGTTGGGCATCATCCCCGGCACCAAGGACTTCGCCGGGCCAGACATCGAGAGCCAGACTCGACAGGCATTGGAGAACCTCAAGGCGGTGTTGGAGGCTGGCGGCTCCTGCCTGGAGCACGTGGTCAAGGTGACCGTCTTTCTGCAGGACATCGAGGAATTCTCCCGCATGAACCAGGTCTATGCCGAATTCTTCGTGGAGAATCCGCCAGCACGCTCGGCGGTGCAGGTGGCCGCGCTGCCGCTGGGCGGGTCGAGATCGAGGCCGTGGGCGTGATCTGTGATTGCTAGCACATCGATTTTCAGAGGGCACTTTCACGAACATCGTGAGTGACGCGCAAACCGATCTAACCGTCGTCATCGTCAGTTGGAATGTGAGGGAGTTGCTGGCCGCCTGCCTGCGCTCCCTCTTCGACGACCTGGCGCGGTCTGGGATAGGGGCCAACATCTGGGTGGTGGACAACGCCTCGGCCGATGACACGCCCGCGATGGTGAGAGACGTTTTCCCCGCTGTCCACCTCATCGCCAGCGACGAAAACCTGGGCTTCGCCGCCGCCAACAACCTGGTGATCAAAAGATTGGTTCAATCTCTGAGATTGAACCAATCTGCAGATTGCAAGTCCTTCGTCTGGCTCCTCAATCCCGACACCGAAGTCCTGCCCGGAGCGACAGAGGCGCTCGTCGCAGCGTTGGACGCGCACCCCAAGGCCGCTGTGGTCGGCGCTAAGCTGCTCTACGCCGATGGCTCGCTTCAGCATAGCGCCTTCCACTTCCCTGGATTGATGCAACTGCTCTTCGAGTTCCTGCCACTCCCCGCCCGCCTCTACGAGACGTCCCTCAATGGGCGATATCCGCGAAACCTTTATGACGGCCCAGATCCTTTTCCCGTCGATCACCCCTTGGGCGCGTCGATGATGGTGCGCGCCGAGGCCATCGGGCAGGTCGGGCTGCTGGACGAGGGTTTCTGGATGTACTGCGAGGAGATCGACTGGTGCTGGCGGATGCACAATGCCGGCTGGGACGCTTACTGTGTGCCCGCCGCGCGGGTGATCCACCACGCCGGCAAGAGCAGCGAGCAGATACGCACCAAGACCTTCATCGCCCTTTGGCGCAGCCGCCTGCGGCTTTACGGGAAACACTACCCGACCTGGAAATACCACTTGGCTCGCCTTCTCCTGCGCATCGGCATGCGCCACAAGATTCGCAAGGCCCAAGCCGCCCATCGGCGAGGCGAAATCGACGCCCCCGAGCGAGATGGCCGCCTCGAGGCCTATCAGACCGTGCTAGCATTATGAGCAAACTATCTAATCTGGTCGCCATCGTTCCTACCCTGAACGAGGAGCACAACATCCTCGATTGCCTGGAGAGTCTGAACTGGGCCAAGCGCCGCGTGGTCTTCGACTGTTTCAGCGATGACCGAACGGTGGAACTGGCGCGGGAGGCCGGGGCCGAGGTCTATCAGCACCCTTTCGAGAATTATGCCCAGTTCCACAATGCCGCGATGGAGCAGGTTGAGGCTGAATGGATCCTCTTCGTGGACGCTGACGAGCGCGTGACGCCCGAGCTGGCGGAGGAGATTCGAGCAGTGCTGACCGAGGAACGCGCTGAGGTGCTCTGGTGGGTTCCGCGCCACAATTACATATTCGGGCGTCTCACGCTGGGCGCGGGCTGGTATCCCGATTATCAGCCGCGTCTGCTCCGCTGGGATCGCGTCCACTGGGAACGCCCGGTCCACGAGATCGCAGTGGCGGATGGGCCGGAGGGGTATCTGGAGCACCCGCTCATCCACTACAATTACGACGATCTGGCCGATTTCAGGAACCGCCAGGAGCGATATAACAAATTCGACGCTCAAATCCTCCACGAGGAAGGAGTGTACCCGCGCTTCTACACGCCGTACACGCAGGCCGTGCGCCAGTTCTGGTGGCGCTTCGTGACGTTGCGCGGGCTGCGCGATGGATTCCACGGCCTGCTGCTCAGCTTGCTGATGGCTTACTACGAGATGAAGAAGTACCGTCGGCTGGCCGCACTGTGGCAAAAAGTGGAGCGTTGACAGGGTAAGCCGCGCCTATGGCTCGCGCCGGGTGACACATCCGGCGCCATTTCGTCCGAAGAAGTTGCGTTGACGGGGCAAGCTGCGTGTGTTATACTAACGATGGTTAAAAATGGGCATTGGAAACTACAAGGAGCCCTTGGACATCCTGCACCCCACGCCGGAGGAGATGACATTTGTGCTATTGGAAGCGGCCCAGGCCGAGCGCTGGAATCATTGGCGGCACGAGTTAGAAGCCCACGATAGAGATTGGGTCAAGGTCGGCGACACACGACATCCACTGCAGCGGGAGGAATTCGCCGAATTGCCAACAGCAGTGGCTAGGTATCCTTTCGTGGAATTGTGTGTTTATGGATACGGACATTATGCACAAGTAGTATGGGGGTTCTTCTGCAAGAAGCTCCCCATCGAGGGAGAAATTCTGTCCTGGGTGTTGGTGGTCTACGACCCCGTTGCCGGTGAGATCATTCACTGTATGCGCCCGGATCGTGGGAAACGATATTGCACGCGCTGGGGGGAGCAAACGAAGCTTTTCGTCTCGATAAGGTGGAAGTTATGAGCACATCATATACTTACGAGCCATATTGGTCAGATCCGGCCAGAGAATTGAAGGCTTGCCTGAATTTCTACCGAGACCTGGTGCAGCGTCTGCACTTCTGGGACTTGATGGAATTCGTGGCCTATCTGGGCTACCGCGACGGCGTCGAGTGGGCGTTGGAGCAACTGGGGCGCGAGAACGTGGCCCCGGAAGTGCTGGCCGAGATCGAAGCGCTGGACGCCAAGCTGCGGGCCAATGCCGCTTACCTCATCGACGAACTGGAGCTTTACGAGCACATCTGGCGGGACGAGCCGCAGAAGTTCTGGTGGTGGTACATGGACGGCGGCGAGCCGGATGGCCCGCTGAAGGTACATAGCTCGCGCCACGATGCGCAAGAGATAGTCTGGGAACCCGCCGAGGCCGCGCCCTTGCTGGTCGCGGCGGAGGAAAAGTCTCCCTACGAGGTGCAGCAACGCGATGCTGAATGAGCCTGTCCTAATTCTCAACGGCAACTACGAACCGCTCAACGTGTGCAACACGAAGCGGGCGATGACCCTGATCCTCGCGGGCAAGGCCACGGTGCTGGAAAATGGCCGTGGGGTGATTCGCACTGTCTCCCGCACCTTCGAGCGCCCGTCCGTCATCCGCTTAATCTACATGGTGCATCGACCGCGCCCTCGCGTGCGATTGTGTAAGCGCGAGATTTTGCGCCGCGACGGATACCGTTGTCAATATTGCGGGCGCAAAACCAGAAACCTTACTCTGGACCACATCGTGCCCCGTCATCGCGGAGGCCGCCATCGCTGGGAGAACCTGGTCGCGGCCTGCCCTGAATGTAACCGCCGCAAGGGAGGTCACACGCCGGCCGAGCGGGGCATGAAACTATTGTGTGATCCTTTCGAGCCGAAAGCCACAGCGGAGTACATCTTCGGGCGCTACACCGATGACCTTGACGGCTGGAGAAAATACTTGGAAGGTTGGTAAAACGCCACCTCGGTCATCGAGCTGAGTGGGCCGGGTGATTGCCGCCCGGCCTTTTCCGTTACAGGTACAATGCACTTCCGAGGTGCGTTGCACTTCAGGAGATAAATATGCAAGCTAAAGAAGAAACTTTTAATTACGGTGGACAAGCCGTCATCGAGGGGGTGATGATGCGCGGCTCGCGCACCTTGGCCGTCGCGATGCGCGACCCAGAGGGAGACGTTATAGTGGAGACGGAGCCGCTCAACGCAGCACTCTATAGCGGCCCCATCAGCCGCATCCCCTTCCTGCGCGGGCTAGTGATGCTCTGGGACGCGCTCGGCCTGGGAATGAAGGCCCTGATGATGTCGGCCGATGTGGCGGTGGGCGAGGAAGCCGACTTCTCCGGCCCGGTAACTTGGGGAACGGGAGGCGTGGGGATTTTGCTGGGAGTAGGGCTTTTTATGCTGTTTCCCTCTTTCTTGGCCGGCCTTCTCGATCCCTACATCGACTCTGAGTTGATCATCAGCTTGATAGAAGGACTGGTGCGCTTGGCCCTGGTTGTGGGCTACATCTGGGTCATCGGCTTTATGCCAGAAATAGAGCGCGTCTTCGCCTACCACGGCGCCGAGCACAAGACCATCAACGCCTACGAATCCGGCGTGGGATTGACTGTCGAGGAGGTTCGGCCCTTCCCGACGGCCCACACTCGCTGTGGCACCTCCTTCTTGCTGATGCTGGTCGTGCTGAGTGTGCTGATCTTCGCACCACTCGATCCACCCAACTTGCTCTGGCGTCTGGTCAGTCGGCTGGCGCTGCTCCCGGTCGTCACCGGCATCGCCTACGAATCCATCCGCTTGGCCGCCCGTTTTGCCGACCGCCCCTGGATGCAATGGCTGGTCACGCCCAATCTGACGCTCCAGCGATTGACGACCCGCGAGCCCGAAGATGGGATGTTGGAGGTGGCTATCGCGGCGCTGAAAGCGGTCCTTTCCGACGAAGAAGATAAGGAGTGACAGAAACCGATGGATATCCTGGCCGCAATGCACCGGCGCATCAGCGTGCGCAGTTACAAGGAGCACCTGGTAGATCCGGCGCTGAAGAAGCGATTGCTTGAGCTGGTCGGGGAGATCGACAGCCTGACCGAAAGCCCGCCCCGCATCGCCCTGGTCGACGGCGTGGATCAGACCAGGCAGGTACTCACGTTCATAGTCGGCTCCTATGGACTGGTACAGAACGCGCCCCATCTGCTGGTGGGCGTGTTGCCCGAGGACAGCGACCGCGCCCGCCTCGACCTGGGCTACGTGCTGGAACAGGTGGTGCTGGAGGCGACCCGGCTGGGGCTGGGAACCTGTTGGATCACGGGCACATTCGACGCCGAGAACGCCGGAGAGACCGTCGGGCTGGAGCCGGGCGAGATTGTAGCGGGCGTCTGTGCATTGGGCCATCCCACGGAAGAGGGCCTCGGGCGCTTCCACAGCCGCTTGGTACGCCGTCTGGCAGGTGGACACAAGCGTAAGCCCCTCACCGAGACCGTCTTCACGGAACGTTGGGGAAAGCCGTGGTCGTCCGAGGAGGCCGATCCGACACTGGTCACCATTTTGGAGCACGCCAGAATCGCGCCATCGGCCCACAACGGTCAGCCCTGGCGTTTCATCGTCCGGTCCGAGGAGTTGATACTGACGACAGCAAGGCCAGCGCCCATCGACGCCGGCATCGTGATGTCCCACGTCACGTTGGCGGCCGAGGCATTGGAGCATGCAGGGAACTGGGAAATTCGGCTTGGAGACGACTCCCTAGCCCAAAGCTGCAAGCTGCCCCAAAAAGCCTCGCCGGTGGCAATATTCCGCTAGAGAGTAACCGCTCACCCCTCGCCCCAGCCGGATTTGGGTTTCCTGTTCAGTAAATTGGTTATTTCTCGTGTTGGATCGGGGACTGCAATCCCTTCTGAGCGAGTGGCTGAGTAGTGCTTTTCCCATTACAATCACAAGAGGAAAACATGACCGTTACAATCACAGACTTTCGACCAAAACTGGAAGTGGAACAGATATTGGAAGGGCAGGGCATCGACCCCAATCGTGCCCGGCCTCTCCTCTTTGAAGAAGCGGAAAAAGTTCTCGAAGAAGTTCACACCCTGATCGAGCCACTTGCAATGTACGACATAGTGCCGGTGGAGGATTTCCATCATCAGACCATCGTGATGGCGGGCGGCGCCAGCTTCGAAGGGCCATTGGCCGCACGCGCGCTGGCCGGAGCGCGTGCGCTGGCCTTAGCCGTGTGTACCATCGGGCCAGCGCTGGAGGAGCGTATTAATCAGTTATTCGGCGAGGAGCCGGTGCGCGCCATGGCGCTGGACGGCGCCGGCGTGGCCGCCTTGAGCAGCATCTCCAAGGCCACCGTCGCCCGCATACGTGAGGAAGCAGAGGCTCGCCAGTGGGGATCTGGCATGCGGGCTCAGCCCGGCCAGGAAGGCTGGTCAATCTGGCAGCAACGCGTGCTTTTCGACCAGATCCCGGCCGACGAGATCGGCGTCCGACTGACCGACAGCGCTCTGATGATCCCGCGCAAATCGGTCTCCTTCGTCATCGGCATAGGCCCCGATATGCGCCCCGACTCGGTGGCCTGTGATTTCTGCTCCAAGCGCGAGCGCTGC
>CAZANJ010000118.1:0-1541 GCA_964486415.1 uncultured Anaerolineales bacterium | reverse complement strand
AATGACAAAATGAGCCCTAGACGCCGTCCATTATCCTCATTTGTCATTTGTTCATTTATCATTTGCTCATTCATCCTACGCCTGGTTCCCCTCGGTCGCTACGTGACCCCCGACGAGCCCGCTTGGGTCTACCGCTCCATCCTCTTCGCCGACGCCGTGGCCGCCCGCGATTGGGCCGCCATCCCCGAGACCGGCCATCCTGGCGTCACGACGATGTGGCTGGGCGCGGCGAGCGTGACCGTGCAGCGGTTGCTATCCCCCGCCGAAAGCGCCGCCCATCTGGATTGGATCCGTAACCTGGCCTGGCTGGCCCCGGAGAACGGCGCGGCCTTCCGCCACCTGGCCTTCTTCCTGCCGGGTGGACGCATCGCCGTCGCGCTGATCACTACGCTGGCCCTGGTTATCCTCTACCCCCTGCTGAGACGCCTCTTCGACCGGCGCGTGGCACTGCTGACCGTTGGCCTGCTGGCCTTCGACCCCTTCCTCATCGGCCATTCCGGGCTACTCCACACCGACGCGCTGCTGGCGACCTTCACCCTTCTGGCGCTGGCATTCGCCTTGCTGGGGTTAAAGGAACCGCGCCGCCTCATCTGGTATGCGCTCGCTGGCATCTGCGCCGGCCTGGCCCTCTTGACCAAAACACCCGCGATAGTGATCCTCCCATTCATATTGGGACTGATCGCCCTCGACTTACGTTTTACGTTTCACGTTTCACGTTTTGCGCTAGCCAGCTTGCTGTTCCTATCGGCTACCGCCCTGACAGTCTTCGCGCTCTACCCCTCCCTGTGGATCGATCCGCTCGCCGCCATCAGTCCCGCCCTCTCCTTCACCGGGCGCCACGTGGAGAGCGTGCAGCGGCCCATCTTCTTCGCCGGCGAGATGACCTACGATCCCGGCCCGCTCTTCTACCCGCTCGTCCTGCTTTTCCGCGCCTCGCCCATCGCGCTCATCGGACTGATCATCGGGCTGGTCAAGCTGCGCCGCTTATCTCCCGACCGACGCCCCGCTTTCCTGGCATTGATCGCCTTCGCCATCCTCTTCGGTGCGGGGATGAGCCTGGGCGCAAAGAAGCACGCTCGCTACCTGCTCCCAGCCCTCCCGCCCCTCACCCTGGCCGCGGCGCTGGGATTTAGCACGCTGGGAGACCGGTGGATTAGTAAACTGCGCACAAAACTCAATCCGTCATTCGTCATTCGTCATCCGTCATTTGACATTTGTCATTTGACATTTGTCATTTCTAATTTAATCCTCTTGCAGATCATCATCGCCCTCCTATTCGCCTCCTACCCGCTGACCTACGCCAACCCGCTCGCGGGCGGCCCCTGGATCGCGGCCCGCGTGCTGCCGACCGGCTGGGGGGAGGGAATGGGCACCGCTGCTCGTCGGCTGAATCGGCACCCTGACGCCGCCCAGCTCACCGTCGCCGCTCTCTCCGTCCCCTCCTTCGCTGCCCTCTTCGAGGGCCACACCGTACCCCTCGCTGACCAAAACCTCCCGCTCGCCGACTACACCGTCACCGCCGCCGACCAATCTACCAACCT
>CAZANJ010000117.1:6819-8024 GCA_964486415.1 uncultured Anaerolineales bacterium | reverse complement strand
CCGTCCTACATCCTCTGGCTATGTAGGGCGGGTTTCCATACCCGCCGATTTTTGAGTCGCTTCGAAAACCCAAAAGACGCCGGGTGACACACCCGGCTTGAGCGGCTGAGTAGATACCCGTTGCCGATCATAAAGTTGCTACCGGTGGTCACCAATTGCTCGGGATCAAAATAATCCTCAATTATTTCCCATCCAGTTTTCGTATAGAGATTTTTTTCTAGTTGCATGTACAGGAAGTCCGTCGGCAAATCTAGAAATTGCGTTTATTACTAAAATAATTGTCTATGTCCACCCTCGTGCAGCTTTATTTCAGCACCGCCAGCGACTGCGCCCCCACCTTGCGGTAGACCTCGTCCGGCGCTCGCTTCTCGCCGTCGACCGTCAGCAGCGCTTCCAGCTCGATCCCGAACAGCCGCTCGTTCTCCTCCAGGTACGGTCGGATCAGGGCCCAGTCGGCCGCGGAAAGTTCCGCGAAGCGCCCGCCGTTCAGCTGATCCGGGCCCACTCTGCGGCGCGGATCGCGCAGGTAGATCGCCCCGCCGGAGGCCAGCGAGAAGAGGTTGCCGCCTGGATACGGCGTCTCCATCGCAATCAGGTGCCCGTGCTCGTCGAAGGTGACGCCGTTTAGGATGGCGAAGCCGCCGCCGTTCAGCGGGTCGCCGGCCATAAACGACTCGGCCAGGTAGTCCAGGCAAGTGCCGTTGATCACGGCCCGCGGTCGACCCACGGCGTTGATCAGCGGGCGCCCGGCCGCGCTGCCCCGCACGTAGATATCGCCGCCCTTCGCGCCGTAGAGGAAAGTCTGGCCCACGTCGCCGTGGATGACCACCTTGCCCTGCTTGAGAATCTGCCCCACCTGATCCTGGGCGTCGCCGTGGATGTGCACCTCCGCCCCGTCCAGGCCGGATGCGGCGTAATCGCCCACGTCGCCGTAGAGATCGAAGCGCACATCCTCGGTCCCCACGCCCAGCCCGCAGGCGGCGAAGCGTCCGCCGCGCCAGTTGTAGGCGATGAGATGCCGCCAGCCCAGCTCGTAGGCCGCCGCCAGCAGCCGCGCCGCGCTCTCGTCGCCCTCCGGCGGGAAGCCGAGGGTGTCGAGGACGAGCTTGGTCTCGGCTTCAGCAGGGGCGCGTAGGGCGTGACGGGTGTCCCAGGTGAGGCGGGAGGTTGGTAGATTGGTAGATTGGTAGGTTGGTAGATTGGTA
>CAZANJ010000117.1:0-6719 GCA_964486415.1 uncultured Anaerolineales bacterium | reverse complement strand
TGGTAGGTTGGTAGATTGGTAACGGCGTCGAACAGATCGCGCAGGCCATCGTCGATCAGGGTGAGGAGCGAGGCGCGGCGCTTGTGCCCGGGGTCGTAGCGGCGGTCGCGCAGCAGGGTCAGCGATTCGCGGGCGAAGGCCCACTCCTCCCCGCCGTGGGCGCCGAAGTCGGTCAGCAGCCGGGTGAAGGCGCTCAGCTCGTCGTAGCTCCAGTCGGGCGCCCGCTCCGCCGCCCAGCGGAACAGCGTGCCCGGCCCGCCATCGTCGAAGGTGTGGTAGACGCGCGACTCCATCGCCCGCCGGGCCCGTTCGCCGGCCCGCGTCGGGTCCAACGCCGCCCGATCCACGTGGCGCTGATCGGCCGCCACCGTCACCGCCGCCCCGAACTTATCGGCGCAGTCTAGCCGATACGCTTTCTCGCCCCCTCGCTTTCTCGCCCTATCGCTCACTCGCCCTATCGCTTTATCGCTGACTCGCTGATTCGCTCCATCGCGCACCGTGAACGCGAACGCGCCGCCGTCGGTGTGGCTTCCGCCGCGCGCCACCCAGTAGTCATCGGCCAGCGGCAAGAAGCGCTCGTCCTCGGTCGCCAGCGAGCGCAGCGCGGCATTGATGGCCTGCCGCTCCGAACCGATCAGGCCCAATTCGACGCCGTCGTTCTCGTAAAGCGCGAAGACCTGCGGCCGCAACATGCTGGTATCCGTGATGCCCAGCAGCTGCCACTCGCCCTCGTCGGGGCGGGAGCGGGCGATGATGAAGAACCACGGCCCGTCGGGCGAGGCGTGCAGATGCGTCGCCTGCACCGCGCGGTAGAGCGCCTGCTTCTCCGGGGGGAGCACGGCGAAGTCCCGCTCGGTGGTCGGTGCCAGCGCCTCCAGCGTCACCTCCAGCGGATAGTCGTAGATCCGATCCCAGAGGTCGAACAGTTGCACCGAGACCTCGGTGTCGGTCAGGAAGAGCGGCGCGATGTTCCGCTGGCGCAAGTACTCGCTCACGGCGTGGTAGTTGGCGAAGTCGCCGTTGTGGACCAACGCCTCGTTCAGCCCGATGAAGGGATGGGCGCCGCCCGGATGCCAGACCCGGCCCTTGGTCGGGTAGCGCTGATGCGCGATCCAGACGCGGGCCGTGATGTCCTCCAGCCGGTAGTACTGCACCACCTGCTCGGCGTAGCCCACGATCTTGAGCACGATCAGGTCCCGCCCGTGGCAGAGCACGAAGGCCCGCTGCTCGCCCAGACTGGCGTAGAAGGTCGTGTTCAGCTGGAAGGTGTTCTGGTAGATGAACTCATCCTCGACCGCGCGCGGCGACAGCTCGTCCAGGTTGTTCTCGTCGGCGAAGCGGGCCAGCGCGTCCGACCGGGCGCGGGCGAAGTAGCGCCACACCTCCGGCGGTTCGACCTCCAGTCCGGGCACGTCGCGCCAGTCGTTTATCGAAGGCACGCGGTAGCCCTCCACGATGTCGAGAGCGCCCAGGCCCTGCTGCTCGACCTCGCGCCGCGCCTCTGGATCGAGGTAGGCGATCTGGATCAGGTAGGCCTCGCGCAGCGTCTGGGGAGAGACGCCCATCTGCGCCGGGTCGAGCCCGGCCATCGCGATGCCGCCGCCCTTGCCGTTGCCCCGGTTGTGCATTTGGGCCGCCGCCTCCACCACGTGGCGCCCGGCGACCGGCACGTTCGAGGCCAGCCCCAGCACGCCGCAGCCGCCCTCGGCCGCCTCGGGCGAGCGCGAAAGCCCGTCTGCGTCTTCGACCAAATGACGCCGCGAAGCCAACACACGTTGGACATTATCTTCTTTCTTCATTGATGCCTCCTCACTCCTCCAAATAGACCAGCAAATCACTTTGTCCTCGCAACTCCCCGATCGCCTCCATCTTCAGCACCTCCAGAATCCCCGCCAACTGGGCCAGCCAGCCGCGATACAGGTTCACGATCTTCAGCCAGCCCTCCAAGGCTTTGACCTCCTTGGAGAGCTCCGGATCGGTGGTGGTGATGCCGAAGGGGCAACCCTTGCCCTTCTCGCAGGTGCCCAGCCGCGTGCAGCCCAGCGCCACCAGCTCGGCGGTGCCGATTGCGACCCCGTCGGCGCCCAGCGCGATGGCCTTCGCCACGTCGTAGGCCGTGCGGATGCCGCCCGAGGCGATCAGCACGATCTCGTCGCGCACGCCCTCCTTCTCCAGGAAGCGATGCACCTTCGGGATGGCGTACTCGGTGGGCATGGCGATGTTCTTCTTCGCCACCTCCGGCGCCGCGCCGGTGCCGCCGTAGGCCCCGTCCAGCTGGATGATGTGCGCCCCGGCGTGGTAACTGCCCACCGCCACCATATCGACGTCCGTCGGCGTGGAGACCTTGACCGAGACCAGGGCCTGCGGATTGACCGTCTTCACCCAGTCGACGTGCTTCTTGTGGTCCTCGACCGAGTAGACGCTGTGGAACGGGAAGGGCGAGAAGAGGCTGGTGCCCTCGACCGCCTCGCGCAGCTCGGCCACCGTGTCCGTGTTCTTGTTGCCCAGCAGGTGACCGCCCAGCCCGGGCTTGGCCCCCTGGGCATACTTGAACTCGACCACCGGCGCTCGCCGGATCGTCTCCTCGCGCACGCCGAAGAGGCCAGTGGCGATCTGCGTGATGACGTGATCGGCGTAGGGCTCCAGCGGCTCCGGGTAGCCGCCCTCGCCGGTCGAGGTGAAGGTGTCCAGCGCCTCGGCCGCCATCGCCCGCGAGAGCATGACGGGCATGCCCACCGAGCCGTAGGACATCCCGGAGCCCCACCAGGGCAGCGGAATGGTGATCTTTGGGCGACCGTCGCCCCGCCGGTTGAGCGCCAGGCGCATGTCGAAAGCGTCGGGGTCGGCCGCGGGCACCGCGCTGGCCTCGCGCTCCAGCTCGAAGGCGAAGGCCAGCCGGTCGAAGCCGCCGCCGGAGTGGCCGACGCGGTACTCCATCGCGCCATCGGGCGGTTTGCCGGTGCGGGCCTGCTCGGAGCTGGTCAGAAGCAGCGCCGTCGACCAGCGCATATCGCCCTCGCTCTGCTCGTCCGGCTCGGGCAGGCGCCCGTAGGCTGAGGCCGAGACCGTGCTGCCGAGCAGCGTCTTGAAGCGCTCCTCCTCGGTGTGATGGAAGATGGCGCGGCCGCTTTCGCCCCGCATGCGGCGGGCCTCGCGCATGCCCATCGCGCCCATCACCTCCAGCAACTGGTCGCGCCAAGCGGCCATCAGGTTGACCACGCGCTGAGCGGCCCAGTCCGGCTCGATCTGACCCTGCTCGACGGGGCACGGGCCGCGGTCGGCCCACAGCGAACAGCCCCAGGCGGCCATCAGAATCCAGTCGATGGCCACGGCGTCGGCGCCGCAGACCAGGGCCTTGGCCACGTGCTCGGCGGCCGCGATGCCCCCGCTGACGACGATACTGATCCGATCCCGCAGGCTCTCGTCCACCAGATGCTTGTGGACGGCGCGCAGCGCGTCGGGGAGCGGGACGCCGCCAGCCAGGGCCATATCGTCGGCGTGAAGGTGGACCACGCCGACGCCGGCGCGGGCCAGATCGGCCACGGCGGGGCCGGCGTCCTGGCGCAGGGCCATCCGCAGCGCGATCACGGCCTCGGGCCAGCGCTCGCGGGCCTGCTCCCACAGCGCCAGGTCGTGGGCGTCGATCTCGACGAAGCGCGGCGACCGAGGTAGTTCTGCATCCAATTGCCCCGCCGTCAGGCGAAACGCAGCGCCGGCGGCGTGCTCCTGCAAATCATCGTCCCAGTCGTCGGGTGTGAGTAGCGCCAGCGTGCCGATCCGCTCGGCTGCGGCGACCATCCCCCGCAGCGCGGCCCGCCCGGGCAGCGGCAGGGCCAGCGGCCCCAGGAGCACCGGCAGCGGCAGCTCGACCGTCGGCGGCAGCGTCGAGGTCAGCCGCCCGGCCTGGTCGAAGGCGAGCGCGTCCAGCCGGCGGCCCAGCGCGACGGTGGTCGAGATGTACTCCCGCCCGTGGATACCGTCGCGGGTCGGGCGCACGATCTCGGACATATCGAGCCAGATGTCGTCGAAGCCCTCGCCGGCGAAGGGGCCGCCGTAGCCCGCGCCGGAGATGGGGATGCGGCCCGTCTCGGCCTGGTACCAGGTCTGCGTCACGACCTCGGCGGTCCAGTGTGGGTCGCCGCGGGCGGCGCGGCCCTCGAAGACCTGATGGCCGTATTTGACGTAGTCGTCGTGCTCTTCCATCAAGAACGGCGCGGGATACTCAAACGGCGCCGGTGCCGGCGTGGTGGGGATGTGATAATGTGACATTGCTTGACCTCCAATATTCGCTCTATCGCTGACTCGCTGACTCGCTCTCTTAAACAAAAAAGCCCTCTGGGTCCGGACGATCCGGTCCCAGAGGGCTTCATGGCCCAATCAATCTATTCGATTTTCGACGTCACTTAACCGCGAAAAATATACCACGAAGCGCGGCGACTGTCAACTGTCGGCGCTCTGCAGAATCTCCTCCGCGACATCGCGCATCGAGCGCCGCTCGTCTCGCGCCTGGCGCTGAATTTTTCGGTAAGCCGCCTTCTCGCTCAGTCCCTCGCGACGCATCAGGATGCCTTTGGCCCGCTCGATCAGTTTGCGCGTGGCGAGTTCTTCCTTCAGCTCAACGGTCTTTTGGTGCAACCACTCGAACTCATCGAAGCGGGCTGTGACCACTTCCAGCGTCGCCAGCAGTTCTCTCTCCTTGATCGGCTTGATGAGGTAGGCCATGATCGGCAGGGATTTCGCCCGCTCGATCAATTCTTGATCCCCGTAAGCTGTCAGCAGCACGATGGGCGTGGGGCGCTCTTGGTAAATCCGCTGCGCGGCCTCTAGTCCGTCCATCTTGGGCATCTTGATGTCGAGGATGGTCAGGTCCGGCCTGGTATTCCGGGCCAGAGTCACCGCTATGCGTCCATCCGGCGCGGCGACGACGTGGTGCCCGGCGTCTTCCAGGATGCGGCTCAGCCCCATCCGGGTGATCGATTCATCCTCGGCGATAAGTATGCGCATATCCGTGATTTCCGCTACTCTGTACCCTCGACCGTGATAATGGCACATGTGCCTTGTTTGTCCTGCTTGATGACTAGCTCGCCGCCCAGATCCTGCGTGACGAGCGTCTCAATGATCTGCAAGCCAAGACCGCTCGGCGTCGATGCTTCAGGCGATAGCCCGATGCCGTCGTCCTGCACCACCACTTCGAGGCCCGTCGTCCGGTGCCGCAGAGTAATCTTGATCTCTCCTGCTTCCCGTCCAGCGAAGGCGTGCTTGAGCGCGTTCTGCACCAGTTCGTTCACCGTCAGCGTCAGCGCGGTGGCCTCCCGCGATGACAGCGCCACATCGTCGCCCTGCACCGAGACCCGCAGCGCTTTCTGGAAATGAAGCCGGTTCTGCGTTACTGTCCGCGCCAGCTGCTCGAAGACTTGCTTGACATCGACCAGGCGAAGGCCCTTCTCTGAGAGTACCTCGTGGACGGCGGCGATGCTGAGGATGCGGTTGATGCTTTCGCGCAGCGCATTCTCGGCATCGAGCTCCGGTTCCCCCAATTGAAGCCGCAGGAGCATAGCGATGGTCTGCAGGTTATTCTTGACCCGATGATGCATCTCGCGCACGACGGCCGTGTTGACCACCAGCCGCGCGTTCTCAATGGCGAGCGCGGTCTGATTGGCCAGCGTCTGGAAGAGCTCGATTTCCTGGGAAGAGAACGCATGCGGTCGGCTGGCGTAGCCATTGAGCACACCGATGGTTCGCTCCCGCACTTGTAGTGGCACGCAGAGCAGTGCCTGAAGCCCCTCTTGCGCGGCGATTTCTGGATAACGATAGCGCGGTTCCTGGCGCACATCTTCCACGACGATCGGTTGGCCGCTCTGAGCCACGTGCCCCGTGATCCCTTGCCCCAGCGTCAGCGGCGGTTTGTCCCGGTAGGCCGGGCCGATGCCGTAGGTAGCGTGCAGAATCAGCTCATCTTGCTCGTTCAGCAGCATCAGCGAGGCGGCCTTGGCTCGCATCACCTGGGCTGCCATATCGACCACAAGTTTCAGCATCTCTTCCAGATAGAGCGGGGAGGTGATGGTCTCGCTCAGCTCGGCCAGTGTGGAGAGTTCGGTGATCTGGCGCTGCATCTGATCATAAAGCATCGCCTTCTCCAACGTGCCGGCCGCCAGGTCGCTGATCAGGGCCAGCAATTCGACCTCGTCTTTGCCGTAATGATGATATCGCTCTGTCTGGACGTTCATCGCGCCGATGATGCGTGCCTGGTTGCTCAATGGCACTGCTAACAATGACTGGAAGATCGATTCCTCCGTCTCCGGCAAGTGCTTGAAGCGCGGATCGCGGGCCGCGTCGGCCACGGCTACAGGCTCTCCGGCCTGAGCCGCCCAGCCGGTCAGTCCCTCACCGATTCCTAATCGTGCCCTTCCCACCGAATCTTGAGCCAGCCCGGTTGTGGCCTCTAGCGTCAGATACTCCTCGGTTTCATTAAGCAGGTAGATGGAGCAAGAGTCCATGCTCATCACTTCAGCGGTCTTGCGCGTGATTAGTTCCAGTGTCGCTTGCAGTTCCCAGGCGGCATTGACGGCCCGCCCGATCTCCCGCAGGGCCGAGAGCTGGGCTGTTTTCTGATCGAGTTTGCGCTGTAGGTCTTTCATTGGGGCATAAAACCGTCAGCGCCGGACAGGTCGTCCGGCGCGAGTGGTTCTGGTTTCATCGAGTCGATTCAATAAACTATT
>CAZANJ010000116.1:0-8026 GCA_964486415.1 uncultured Anaerolineales bacterium | reverse complement strand
AAACAACTATTCCCTTGATTTTCTTAGCATTCCGGTGTATCATATGCGCTTGATGGGTCAAGGGGAATATTTTTGGGCCCAACTCCCGCGTGACATTCTGGTGCTACGTGTTGGGAGTCAAGTGAAAAGCCCCCTGTGGGGGGCTTACGCCGAAGCTCCGGTGGCTTGTCGACTTATGCCGCCGGACTTCGATATAGGATTTAGGCTCCGCAAAGTTCGAGGAGTGCTCTAATGTTCTCAAAGCGGGGCATCAATCAAGTCTCAGATTCATTTGTTCAGCGTCCGAAGGCAACGTGTACAGATGTACATCCGGCGCATTTCGCCATCGATAATCACACGCTTACGCTGAATATTGGGCTTGAATTGACGCTTTGAGGATTGCTTAGAGCGACTAATACTATGCCCGAACTTAGTACCCTTTCCACAAATTTCGCATTTTGCCATTTTTATCACCTCCGATCTATGAAAATGAAAACGAGCTATGTATTATAAGCTAACATTGCCTTTCGCGCAACCGGAGGCCGCCGGTGCATTTCGAGGAGGGAGTATGCCAGAGGTTCAGTATCGTGGTCGAATCGAGGTTTCGCCTACAGCCATTGCCAGCATCGCGCGTGAAGCGTTGCTGACGTGTTACGGCGTTGTCGGGACGGTGGCTAAGGACCTGGCCGCGGATATCGCTAATGTCTTATCCAGAGAGCGCAAGCGCGGCGTTGAGGTGCACCTTGAGGATGGAGAGGTTGTAATTGATGTGTATGTGGTCATCGAGTACGGCACTCGCATCGCGGCTGTGGCCCGCAGTGTGATGAACGTCGTCAAGTTCAACGTCGAGCGGGCGCTTGGAGTGCCTGTCGCCGAGGTAAACGTTCATGTCGAGGGTTTGCGTATCAGTGACATAGATTGAGTAGTACTCAAGCGGTCGAGCGATCAGATGGCTAAATCTTCATCTGATCGCCCGGCTACATAGGAGAAGCAGGTTGACAAAAATAGAAGATGGCCCCGAAAGATCTTTAGAAGAGGCCGAACAGTCTGTATATCTGGTGACCGATGGCCAGGGTTTCAAGCGTTTGGTCAAAGCCGCCTTGATCTGGTTGCAGCACCATCAGTCTGCCGTCAACGCGCTCAACGTGTACCCTGTACCGGATGGGGACACGGGAACCAATATGGTGTTGACGATGCGTTCCGCCTGGGCGGAGATTGAAGATTCGCCAGAGCTTAACATAGGGCGTATGGCTCGCAAGATGGCCCATGGCGCCTTGATGGGAGCGCGGGGTAACTCCGGCGTCATTCTATCGCAGATTTGGCGTGGCTTCTCGCGTAGCCTGGATGAAAAGCCAGTTTATCGCGCCAGTGATCTGGCTGCTGCTTGTCGAGAGGCATCGGCGACGGCCTACAAGGGCGTGGTCAAGCCCGTCGAGGGCACTATCCTCACCGTCGCGCGCGCCGTGGCCGACACTGCAACCAGAGCGGCGGAGGAATCGGATAACTTGGTTTATGTTTTGGAGCGTATGGTTTTCGCCGCTCACGAAGCAGTTGTGCTCACTCCATCCCTGCTGCCAGTGCTCGAAGAAGCCGGCGTGGTGGACGCTGGTGGGCAGGGCTTATTCATCATCCTCGAAGGTATGCTGCGCCATATGCGGGGTGAGACCATCGCCGAAGATATGCAACTGGCCGATTCGGTCGATCTGATCTCCAGGGAGATGGAAACCACTCTGAGTGAGTATGGCTACGATGTGCAATTCATCGTAGTTGGAGAGGGGCTTGAGGTAGACCTTATTCGCCAGCGCATCATGAAGATGGGAGAATGTCCCCTCGTCGTGGGAGACCCTACCACTGTTAAGATCCACGTCCACGTCCCTGACCCCGGCGTTCCCATCAGCTACGGTGCCAGTCTGGGATCGCTACGGGATGTCGTGGTGGAGGATATGCAAGCCCAGTATCAGGATTTTGTTGTGGAGCATAGAGTCGAGCGTGACGTCGGATCCGGCGCATCGTCATTTGGCCCCCCTGCACTTCAGGCCGATCGTTCCATTGGCGTCGTGGCCGTCGCGCCCGGCGAGGGTTTAGCTCGCGTCTTCCAGAGCTTGGGCGTGAGTGCCGTCGTGCGCGGTGGGCAAACGATGAATCCCAGCACGAAAGACTTGCTGGAGGCTATTGAGAACTTGCCGAACGACCAGGTCATTGTGCTGCCTAATAATAGCAATGTAATTTTAGCTGCCGAACAAAGCCGTGAACTGAGCAGTAAGTCCGTGGTTGTCGTTCCCAGCCGCTTTGCGCCTCAAGGTATCGCAGCATTGCTGGCTCTCAACTATCATGCTGACTTGGAGACCAACGTGGCGGCTATGGAAGACGCTATGGAGGATGTCGAGACAGGCGAGATCACATTTGCTACCCGTTCGGCGACCATCAACGGCGTAGACGTCGCCGATGGGGAAGTCATTGGCCTCCATGACGGTGATCTTAAGGTCAAGGGGGCGAAGATTAAAGAGGTCGCCCGTGAATTGTTGCAGGAGATGAACTCGCCCGAGCGCGAGATTGTCACGTTATACTATGGAGAGGGTATTGATGAGGAAGAGGCTCAAGTATTGGCTGAGTTTCTGCAAGATGACTGGCCCAATCAAGAGTTCGAAGTGATTACGGGTGGACAACCTCATTATCCTTACATTCTCTCGGTGGAGTGAGAAAGTTCCAAAAATCCCTGATCCTAGTCCTAACCCCTAACCGCTATCGGAGGTACCGTGTCTAGAGTCCATATTGTCACCGACAGTGCTGTAAATATTGATCCGGATGTTGCCGAAAGACTCGATATAACCATCGTGCCGCTCACCGTCCGCATCGGTGATAAAATCTATCAAGATGGCATTGACCTTGGTCACGAGGAGCTAGTGCTTCGTATGACTCAGGAGCGCATCTATCCCAAGATCGTTGGCCCGACAGCGCGCGATTTCCGACAGGTTTATGGTCGCTTAACGCGCAAGGCGGATCAAATTCTCTCCCTTCATTCCTCGGCCAGTCTTAGTCGCGTTCACCACGAGGCACAGAGAGCCTCGCGCAACTTCTTGGGACGTCGCGATATTGCCGTGATAGATTCGGAGACCTTCTCCTTGGGGCTGGATATTTTGGTGCTGGAAGCAGCGCGAATGGCGCTAGACGGTATGCTGCTGGATGATATCGTGCGGATCATTCGGGGCATGCTGCGCCATATCTATATCGCCCTTACCACCGATACCTTGGACTACCTGGAGCACAGCGGGCTCATCAGCGCGAGCCAGGCCATCTTGGGCACGATGTTGGATAACAAGCCCTTCCTGGCGATTGAAAGGGGTGAAATCATACCCATGGAGAAAATCATTGGCCGCGATAAGGCCATCGGTAAACTGGCCGATTTTGCCAATGAATTCCCCTATATCGAGCAGATGGCGATCTTGCAAAGCACATCTTATCCCACTGAGGAAACTAAATTGCTGCGAGATGACATCGAGGATGAGGATCGTGATTTCCCCGCTATTCTCTATGGACCTCTCTTGGCTTCCCATATTGGCCCAGATGGTATCGGGCTGGTTGTGTATGAGGGATATAAGCGCAGGCGGTATTTCTGATGAGTCAGGTGTACATTCTCACTGACAGCACCTCTGATATACCGTCCGAGGCGGCTTCTAGATTGCATATAACAGTCGTGCCGGCCTATGTGCAAATCGGCGATCATAGTTATCCCGATGGCGAGGAGCTTGACCGAGAGACGTTTTATGCTCATCTGCCCAAATGGGCGAATTTGCCGACTACTTCTGTGCCGCCCATCGACGCCTTCGCCTCGGCCTATCGGCGGCTGGGCGCTGAAACCGACGAGGTGATCGCCATCGTCGTCTCTACCACGCTGAGCGGGATGTACAACATAGCCCAAAGAGCGGTTGAGGACGCACCAGGGCTTACCGTCCACGTCGTCGATTCTGAGCAGGTCTCGTTGGGCCTGGGCTGGATGGTCATCGCAGCGGCGGAAGCTGCCGCCAAAGGGGCCGGTGTGCAGGAAATCCTGGCCCTGGTCGAGGATATGAAGCCCCGTATGCGCGTCTACGCCGCTTTGGATACCATGGAATTCTTGCGCCGCAGCGGTCGAGTGGGCTGGGCGCGGGCTATGGCTGCTCAAATCCTGCGCATCAAACCCATCGTTGAAGTAGCGCGGGGCAAAGTCAAAAACCTGGGGCTGGTGCGAACGCGAGAAAAGGCGATCGCTCGATTGGAGGAGCTCACGAGGGCCATAGGCCCACTGGAACGCTTGGCCATCCTCCACAGTGACGCTCCCGACATTGAAGTTCTCTACCGCCGTCTGCAGGGCCTCTGCTCGCCGGATAATCTGATCACATCATTGACTACCACCATCATCGGCGCGCACGTCGGGCCGAGAGGGTTAGGAATCGCCGCAGTAGCTGCAAGGTAATTATGCCAACACCGATTGATAAGTTGATTGACATTCTCAAACTGGAGAAAGAGACCCATTACCAAGACCAAGCCGTCATTGGCGGCCTGAGCCGTTATGCCGTAACCTGGCTGAAGGGTGCTCAACCTCACTTTGGCTCTCAGGCCGATCACTGGGTTAAGGAAGTGGCCGAGCGATTGCGCACTTATAGCCGTCTGCCCGATTCAAAGACGCGGCAGGAGGCGATGTCGGTGTTGTTGGAGGTGCTCAAAAAGGCGCCGAAGGCGCAGTCAAGCGCGGCGCCACGGCCAGTTAAAAGCACAGTGCCTGAACCCCGGAAGCAATCGAGTTCCAAGCGAGATCGCACCGGCCTGGATTCTCCCATCTCCGCTTTGCACGGTATAGGCGCCAAACGCTCCGAGCGTCTGGCGCGGCTGGGCCTCCATACCATCCGGGATATGCTTTATTTCTTGCCCCGTCGCTATGATGATTACTCCCAGCTCAAGCCCATCAACCGACTCCAATATGGCGAAGAGATCACCATCATCGGCAAGGTCCAGAAGGCCCGCGTGCGCAAGACGCGCGGCGGCGGGCGCCTGTTCAAGGCGCTGCTCTCCGACAGTACCGGTTCCATCGAAGTGACGTGGTTCAATCAACCCTACCTGGCCAAGAAGATCAAGCGCGGACAACAGATCGTCATAAGCGGTAAGGTGGAAGAGTACTTGGGGCGCTTATGTTTCAATTCCCCGGAATGGGAACCGTCGACGAAGGACCTAATCCATACCGCCCGTATCGTGCCCGTCTATCCTTTGACCGAGGGCATTACGGCTAAATGGCTGCGTAGCTTGATGGGGCGCACAGTCGGCTACTGGTCGAAACGCTTGCCCGATTACCTGCCCGCTTCGGTGCGACAAGAAGAGGGGTTGCTGGAGCTTGAGACGGCCATCGCTCAAGCTCACTTCCCCGATAGCCAGGAGTTACTTGAGCGCGCTCGTTATCGGTTAGCCTTTGATGAGCTCTTCGTGCTCCAAATCGGACTCTTGCACCATCGGCGCCAATGGCGCGCGGAAAAAGGCCGGCCGGTGCTAGTGGATGACCCCACGCTCAATAGCTTCGTGCGCACTCTGCCATTCCAATTGACGGATGCTCAACAGCGTGCATTAGATCAAGTCGTGGCTGACCTGCGCTCTCCCCAGCCGATGACCCGTTTGCTGCAAGGTGATGTAGGGTCGGGGAAGACAGTCATCGCGGCGGCGGCGATAGCGCTCACAGCGGCCTCCGGAGCTCAGGCCGCCTTGATGGCGCCCACCGAGATATTGGCCGAGCAGCATTACAAGACCATCAATCGTCTGCTGGAGAGGACGCCCCGTATCAAGCCGAATGTGCGCCTGCTCACCGGCAGCGTCACGGGAGAAGAGCGAGAGGAAGTATACGCTGGCCTGAAAGACGGTAGTGTGAACGTCGTCGTGGGCACCCATGCCCTGATCCAGGGAGGTGTTCAGTTCAAAGACCTGGCCCTGGCCGTGGTCGATGAGCAGCACCGCTTCGGCGTCCGTCAACGGGAGGAGCTGCGGCAGAAGGGACGTCGCGCTGGGCTGGAGTCCTACAACCCTCATTTATTGGTGATGACGGCCACGCCCATCCCCCGTTCGCTCCAGTTGACCCTCTGGGGACACATGGATGTCTCGGTGATAGACGAGATGCCTCCGGGGCGAAAGCCGATCGTGACTCGCATGATCTTGCCAAAGGAGCGGGAACGGGCCTATGCTTTCGTGCGCAGTCAGATAGAGAAGGAGCGTCAGTCCTTCATCATTTGTCCTCTGGTGGAGGAATCGGATAAAATCGAGGCCAAGTCCGCTGTCGAGGAGTATGAGCGCCTTCAGCGTTACATCTTTCCCGATCTGAAACTGGGCTTGCTACACGGGCGGATGAAAAGTGAGGAGAAAGATAGCACAATGGATCGCTTTGCCCAAGGCGAGTTAGACATTTTGGTCGCTACCACCGTCATCGAGGTGGGCATCGATATTCCTAATGCTACAGTGATGCTCATAGAAGGGGCCGACCGCTTCGGCCTGGCTCAACTTCATCAGCTTCGGGGGCGTGTGGGGCGCGGAGAGCATAACTCATACTGTCTGCTTGTATCCGATACATCTTCCCCGGAGGCCCAGGAGCGCTTGAAAGCCGTCGAGGGGACCAACGATGGCTTTGATTTGGCCCAGAAGGATCTGGAGATGCGTGGGCCTGGGGAGTTCCTGGGAACGCGCCAATCTGGTTTCTCCTCGGCCTTTTTGAAAATGGAATTGGCGAGTTTGAGCGATTTGCGGCTTGTGGAAACTGCTCGCGAGGCGGCCCGTCGCTTCTTCAAGACTGATCCTGAGCTTACCAATCCAGACAGCCGCTTGCTGGTCCAACGTCTTGAGCGTCTATGGCAAAATGAAGGAGGGATCAGTTGATTCGGACTGCTCTTTACCCTGGCACATTTGACCCCATTCACTTTGGACATATTGACATCGTCACTCGCGCGGCCAACATCTTCAAGGAAGTAGTGGTGGGTGTCTATGACCAGCCGGCGAAAAATCTGATGTTTACTGTCGAGGATCGCGTCACGTTAGCGCGTCGGGCGCTTGAGAGCTTGCCGAACGTGCGCGTCGTGCCCTATGGCGGATTGACGGTTGCATTTGCACGACAGGTGGACGCGCGAGTCATCGTGCGTGGGCTGCGGGTCATTTCCGACTTCGAGCTGGAGTATCAGATGGCGCTTACCAGCCGCCAACTTGCTCCAGAGATTGAGTTCGTTTGCCTGATGACGCGCCAGATACATGCCTTTCTCAGTTCCAGCATCGTCAAAGAGGTCGCGCTATTGGCCGGAGACATCAGTGAGATGGTTCCGTTACATGTGGCGGACGCTCTGGATGCAAAACGAAGCGAAAGGGAGAGAAATTGTGAACCGGTGCCTCTCGTTTCGCTACGCGATTGAGCATCATACCGAACATTGGAGGCGAGATGGACATTTTGCATTTGATAGACCGTCTGGAGGAAATCATCAAAAAAGGCCGCCGTTTGCCTTTCGGCGACTTGCGAGTGGTAAATGAGCGTCGCATCTGGCCTTTGCTTGATCAGATGCGAATCTCAATCCCCGACGAGGTGCGGCGCTCTGAGCGCATCATCCGGGCGCGAGAACGGACGAAGGCACAGGCTCAGGAGGAGGCGGAGCGCATAGTCGAACTGGCGCGTCGTGAAGCGGCCCAGCTTACGGCGGAGCACAACATCTCTAAGGCCGCTGAGGAGCGCGCCATCGCCATCCAGGAGCGGGCCAAGATGACGGCTGGAGAGATCACCGCCGGAGCCGAAGAATACGCTTACGAGGTGCTCTGTAATCTGGAGCAGGAGATGAAGCGGGCGCTGACGGTGATAGAGAACGGCATTCGCGCCGTCGAGACCCGACAGCGCAAGAGGGAAGCTAGGCCGCCTGCCCCTGGGCCATCGACTGCTGCGGGTGAGCGCGACGATAATCCGGTCGAAGCGCCACCCGCCGAGGAGCCGCGCTAAAGTGGTTTTCGAAGCGATTCAAAAATCGGCGGGGATGGAAAACCGCCCCACATAACCAGAGGATGT
>CAZANJ010000115.1:0-8061 GCA_964486415.1 uncultured Anaerolineales bacterium | reverse complement strand
TAGAGGGGTTTTCGAAGCGATGCAAAAATCGGCGGGTATGGAAACCCGCCCTACATCCTCTGGCTATGTAGCGTTTGTGTCGTAAACAGGGGTGTGATAAAATAGGATGATTTATACACCCAAGGCGGTCAGGCGCTCCCCAAACGTGTTGCGCTTGGCCTTGAAGCATAAAAAGAGGTAACTAGATGAAAAAGTCGGATCAAGTATCGGATGTCTTAGACTTATCCGCTTTGGATCGGCTGCGAGAGACAGTCGGTGGAGATGATGCTTTCCTAGCGGAACTGATCCATACATTTCTGGAGGACGGGCCGCGGGAGCTAGCTCGAATGCACCAGGCACTGGAGAGTCAAGACGCAGAACTATTGCAACGGGCGGCCCATAGCCTCAAGTCGAATAGCGCCGAATTCGGCGCGCAGGATTTGCGCCAGATGTGCAAGCAGCTAGAGGAAATGGCGAAACAGGGTGTTTTTGATGGCGCATCACAGCGAGTAGCTGAGATTGAGGCGGAATACGAGAGGGTCGATGGTGCGTTACGGCAGTTCATTAAAGCCTCATAGGGCGCCGAGGCAGAAGCTGTATATCATTTCGTTCCCACTGGCATTCCGCCGGAACAGCGGCCTCTCAGGCTGTCTTTAGGAATCAGAAAGTTATGATACCCAGTCCAAGGCGCTTTATTGGCCGATCAAACTTATTCGCCCTCACCCTATTGCTCACCCTCGCGCTGGTGGGCCTCAGCGGATGCAGCGCTCCAGCCATAGCACCGCCCAAGGCCATCGACGGGCTCCTCGATCTCCGCGATTGGGATTTTGAGGCGTATGGCACGGCGAATCTTGCGGGCGAATGGGATTTTTACTGGAGCGAAAGCCTCGATAGCACACTGGATGCGCCGGGTGAAGGCCAAGCCAGCTCCCTCACCGTGCCGGGCACCTGGTACCGACACCAGATGCCCGATGGCACGCGATTGCCGGCCTACGGCTATGCTACCTTGCGCTTGCGCATCCTGCTGCCCCCGATGGAGGGAGAGACAGCGGAAAATCTGCTGTTTCACGTCCCTAACGCTCACAGCGCATACACCATCGACGTGCTGGACGTGCACGGCACGCCCCTCATTCCCACACTGCACCGGGGAGAGCTAGGCACCAGCTCCGCCACCTCGGTCCCTGGTCGCAGGCAGGGTGTGGCCATCATCCCCTATGAGCCAGAAATCACCTTGGTGTGGCGCATCAGCAATTACACCAACCCCGATGCCAGCGGCCCTCACCGGATGGCGCGCCTCGGGCTGACCCGGCAGATGCAGCATGAGATGAATCGCGTCCTCCTGGGCAACGCATTCAGCATCGGCGTGCTCATGATTATGAGCATTTACCACCTGGTGCTCTTTATTCTGCGCCCCCGCGATAAACCCGCCCTGTGGTTTGGGCTTTTCTGTCTGGCTATCTCCGCCCGCACGATGGGTACCCAGCATTACATAACCCTATTTCTACACAACGCCTGGTGGTGGGATCTGCAAGCAGAACTGCTCGGCTTCTTCGCGGGCTTGCCCGTGTTCGCGCTCTTCATCCGAGACCTATTTCCAAAGCAAGGCCATGGGGTGACGGCGCGCTGGCTGACCACCATTGGGCTGAATTTCTCCCTGCTGGTCTTGATCGCGCCAGTCAGCGTGGGCCTCAAGCTGGTGCTGCCCTACGAAATCCTGACCGGTGTCCTGATCGTGTGGGTCTTCTCCGTGCTGGTGCGCGCGATCAAGGCAGGCAACGGGCTGGCGTGGGCCGTCGTGCTGGGCTCCATTGTACTCGCCGCCAGCGTCATTAACGACATCCTCAAAGCACAACGTCTCATTCAGACCGGTTATGCCGCCCAGTATGGGCTGGTTGTGTTTACCTTATTCCAGGCTCTCGTTCTGGCGGTGGTCAACCGCAGGGCGCACAATGAGGCCGACCGCTTGACCGCCGACCTGGCGCGCAGTGAGCGTCAGTTGGCCGAGTACAACCGCACTTTGGAGCGGAAGGTCAGGCAGCGCACCATCGGGCTCAGACACGCAATGAAGATGGCCGAGGAGGAACGCATCGCGGCCGAGGCCGCCAGCCGTGCCAAGAGCGCCTTTCTGGCTACCATGAGCCACGAGATTCGCACGCCGATGAATGGCGTGATCGGGATGACGAGCCTGCTGCTCGACACCGATTTGACTGAGGAACAGCGCGAGTTCACCGAGACCATCCGCTCCAGCGGCGACACGCTGCTGACCATCATCAATGACATCCTCGATTTCTCCAAGATTGAGGCTGGTCGGATGGACCTGGAGCGACAGCCCTTCAGTCTGCGCGAGTGTGTGGAGGAGGCTGTCGATCTTCTGGCGACCGCGGCGGCGGAAAAAGGGCTTGAGCTGACCTACCTGGTGGATGAGCAGGTCCCCACCGCCATCTTCGGTGATGAGACCCGACTGCGCCAGATTATGATCAATCTGCTCGATAACGCGGTCAAGTTCACCGAGGAAGGCGAGGTAGTTGTGCGGGTAAGGAGTAGTAAGTATGATGCAGAGGATGGAGAGTTGGATATATCACCTCATACTTCCCACTCATTACTCCATTTCTCCGTGCGCGATACGGGCATCGGCATTCCGCCCGATCGGCGGGATCGGCTTTTTAAGTCCTTCAGCCAGATCGATGCTTCCACGACGCGACGTTACGGTGGGACCGGCCTGGGATTGGTGATCAGCAAGCGGCTGGTGGAGATGATGGGAGGGGAAATGTGGGTGGAGAGTCCCATCCCCGCCGATGAGGGGCTTGAGGAGAAAGTAAAAGGGGGACCGGGGAGCACGTTCCATTTCACGATTCATGCCGAGATCGCTCCAAGACCCCAGCCGGTCTATCTGCGCGAGGAGCAGCCGAATCTGGAGGGACGGCGGGTGCTCATCGTGGATGATAATGCCACCAACCGGCGCATCCTGAATCTACAGACTCAGGCTTGGGGCATGAGTACGCAGGAGACGGGTAGGCCATCCGAGGCGCTACTCTTGATCAAGGAGGAGGACCCCTTCGATGTGGTGATCCTGGATATGCAAATGCCGGGGATGGATGGGCTGACACTGGCCCGGAAGATCAGGCAGGAAGTTAAAGAGCACAGATTGCCACTGGTGATGCTGAGCTCGCTGGGCCGGCCCGGGGCTGAGGCCGATGAGGTGGGCTTCGCGGCATGTCTGACCAAACCAGTCAAAGCCTCGAGGTTGTATGAGGTACTGATCAATCTATTTGTCGGAAAGGAGGATACGGAGGGGGTCTCAAGGAAGGGTGAATCGGCCTTCGACTCTGGGATGGCGGAGCGCTTGCCCTTGCGCATCCTGCTGGTGGAGGACAACCCCGTCAATCAGAAGCTAGCGCTGCACTTGCTGGAGCGGCTGGGCTACCAGGCCGATCTAGCCGTCAACGGAGTGGAAGCGCTGGATAGATTGCAGCAGCAGCCATACGACGTGGTGCTGATGGACGTGCAGATGCCGGAGATGGATGGACTGGAGGCCACGCTCCACATCCGGCAAGAGATGGCGGACGACATGCAGCCCCACATCATCGCTGTCACGGCGAATGCGATGAAAGAGGATCGGGATCAGTACCTCTCCCTGGGAATGGACGATTACCTCAGCAAACCGATCCGGGTGGCGGAACTGGTAGCCGCCCTTGAGAGGAAGGACAGGGATTAGATGATCTGGCAATATGTCCTTTGCATTATGGCCATGGTTATCGCCACCACGATCTCGGCGGTAGTCTCGCTCTACGCATGGCGTCATCGGGAGACTCAGTCGGCTCAGGAACTGAGTTGGTTGGCGCTCCTGGTGACCGGGTGGGCCGCGACCGAGGCTTTGGTGGTGCTGAGCCCCAGCCCCATGGGCACCCTTTTCTGGGCCAAGGTGGGATACGTTTTCATCTCTGGCTCGCCCGTGGCCTTGCTGACCTTCGCTATACAATATGTCGGATATGGCCGGATGCTGAAAACTCATCGCCTGGCCGGGCTGCTGATCCTCCCTGCCTTGACCTTGATCCTGGTCTGGACAACCGAGATGCACGGGCTGATCTGGCAGGAATACACCTTTATAAACCGTGATTTTCTCTTACTTATGGACGTGCTCTCCTATGGCGCTTGGTTCTGGATCCATGCAGCTTATTCCTATCTACTCTTACTGATCAGCGCCTTTTTGTTGATTCGTCAATCTATCCGGTCATTCCGTCTTTACCGGACTCAATCCATCGCCTTGGCATTGGGCACGGTGGCATCCTTGATCCCCAATGTGCTCTACGTCTTTCGCTTGATCCCACTTTCAGGAATTGACCTCAGCCCCATTGGCCTGATGTTGGGGGGATTGCTGTTTGCTCAGAGCGTTTTCCGGTATCGGCTCCTGGATTTGACGCCAATCGCGCGCGACGTGCTGATCGACAATATGGAAGATGGCATGTTCGTGCTGGATCAGCAGAATCGGATCGTGGATCTCAACCCGGCGATGGAGGAAATCCTGGGTATGCGAGCTAATCGCTTGATCGGGGCATCGGCTGCCCAGGTGCTAAGCCCGTGGCAGGATTTGCTGGATCGGTTTCGGGATGAGATAAAGTTACGAACCGAGATCGCAGTCGCTGGCGAAGACGAGCAGCACTACTATGACCTGAGAATCAATCCCCTCTTAGACCGCCGGGGAGTGCTGAGAGGGCGCATGGTGATCCTGCACGAAGTCACCGAGCGCAAGCAAGTGCGGGAAGCGTTGCAAGAATCTGAAGAGAAATACCGCACCCTGGTCGATAATCTCCAGGATGGCGCTTTTATCATTCAAGATGGCAAGATGCAATTTGTCAACGAGGCCTTCGCCAAGATAGCGGATTACACGGTCGAGGAAGTCATCGGGATGGACTTCCAGCAACTGGTCGCGCCCCAAGACCGAGCGATGGTCTCGGATCGCTATCGCCGCAGGCAGGAGGGGGAGGATGTCCCTGGCGAGTACGAATTCCAAATTCTACACGAGGATGGAATAACCACCTCCACCGTCAACATCAAGGCGGAAGTGGTCAATTATCGGGGCCGGATAGCGAGCATGGGGACGATAAGGGACGTCACCGAGCGCAAACAGGCCCAACAATCTCTGGAGCAGCGCGCGGCCCAGTTATCCACGCTAAACCGTATCGGGCGCCACATTGCCTCCATTCTCAACCCGCAAGAGCTGTTCCAACACGCTGTGGACCTCGTGCAGGAGGAGCTGGGCTACCTTCAAGCCGCGGTCCTGTTAGTGGACGAGGAGACGGGATACCTCTACGTGGCCGCGGCCACCGAGAACTTCTGGGACATAATCCCCGACAACTATCATCAACCTGTGGGCAAGGGAGCGATTGGCAAGGCGGCCGCGACAGGCGAGACGGTTCTGATCAACGACTCCTACACCGATCCAATTCCCTACCGGGTGGGCGACTGGCTCTCTCCATCATCCCTGTCGGCGCCGATCAAGATAGGCGGAAAAGTAATCGGCGTGCTGGAGGTTGAGAGCGCCATATTCTACGCCTTTGACGAAAATGATATTATCGTGATCGATACAATGGCCGACCAGATCGCCGTGGCAATCGAAAACGCCCGCTTGTACAAGGCGGTTCAGGATGAGTTGGCCGAACGGGAGCGAACGGAGAAGGCTTTGCAGCAAGCCAAAGAGGCGGCGGAATCGGCCAATCGCGCCAAGAGCGTTTTCCTGGCCACGATGAGCCACGAGATCCGCACCCCGATGAATGGCGTGATCGGGATGACCAGCTTGTTGATGGATACAGAGCTCACCGCCGAGCAGCAGGACTTCGTGGATACGATCCGCACCAGCGGCGACACATTGCTGAGACTCATCGACGACATCCTCGATCTCTCCAGGATCGAGGCCGAGCGCACAGACCTGGAGAAGGAGCCTTTCGGGCTGCTCGATTGTGTGGGGAGCGCCGTCTCCCTGCTGAGGCCCAAGGCGGTCGAGAAGGGCCTGGCATTGGATTATCAAATCGAAGAGCATGTGCCGGAATATATCTGGGGTGATATGGCACGCTTGCGGCAGATCCTGGTCAACCTGTTGGGCAATGGCATCAAGTTCACCAAGCAGGGCGAGGTTTTCCTCTCGGTGACGGCGCAGCCATTGGACCAACAAACTTCGCCAGAGGGCGAGGAGTTGTGGGAGATATTCTTTTCAGTCAAGGACACCGGCATCGGCATTCCGGCCGATCGGCTGGATAATATCTTTGAACCCTTCACCCAGGTGGATGCATCGATCACGCGGCAGTATGGGGGCACGGGGTTGGGGCTGACGATCAGCCAGCGACTGGCCGAGATGATGGGCGGGAAGATGTGGGTGGAGAGCGAGCTGGGATCAGGCAGCACTTTCCACTTCACTATTCAGGCAGAGCTTGCGCCGAGTGGCGCTCTGGAGCCAGAAAAGAAGAAGCTCCAGCAGCCGCAGTTCGACGCCAGGATGGCGGAGCGTTTGCAATTGCGCATCCTGCTGGTGGAGGACAATCCCGTCAACCAGAAGCTGGCACTGCGTCTGCTGGAGCGACTGGGCTATGAGGCCGATCTGGCGGCCAATGGTCTGGAGGCGCTGGAAAGATTGCAGCAACAGCCATATGATGTGGTGCTGATGGACGTGCAGATGCCGGAGATGGACGGTCTAGAGGCTACGCGCCGCATCCGACAAGAGATAGCGGTGGACAGGCAGCCGCAAATTGTGGCCATAACGGCGAACGCCATGAAAGAGGATCGGGAAAAATATCTGGCATTGGGAATGGACGATTACCTCAGCAAGCCGATCCGGGTGACGGAGTTGGTGGAGGCTTTGAGCAAATGTGAAGCCGCACCATCGTAAACAGATTCCGCACCATCGTAAACAGATGGTGCTGGGTTCACGGTAAAAAATTCCAGCACCGGCTCTTCAGGCCGGTATGGGCTAAACCCGCTAGAGACAGGAGCAAAAGCAATGGGTCTTCAACAAAACAATTCACATAAAGACACAATCCTGGTTGTGGACGATAATCAAGTCAATCTAAAGCTGTTGACCTTGATGTTAACGCGCCAAGGATATGAAATTCAGACGGCGAAAAATGGGCTTCAGGCGATCTCGTTGGTGGAGAGCGATCCGCCGGACCTGATCTTGCTCGATATTATGATGCCAGGGATGGATGGGTACGAGGTATGCAAGCGGCTGAAGGCGGACGAGCACAACCGCGACATTCCCATTCTCTTCATCAGCGCTCTGGATGCGACGGAGGATAAGGTCAAAGCCTTCACCGCCGGGGGCGTGGACTACATCTCCAAGCCTTTCCAAGTTTCCGAAGTCCAGGCCCGTGTTCGAGCTCACCTTGACCTGCGAGCGTTGCAAAGGAACCTTCAACACGAGATCGCTGAGCGGGACAAGCTGATCGCCGAGCTGGACGCTTTCGCCCATACCGTGGCCCACGATCTCAAGAGGCCAGTGACCGCCATCATCGGCTATGCGCAGGTTTTGGAGAAGATTTACGATACGCTGTCTAAGGAAGAATTATCCAATTACCTGAACAGGATTGTACAACGGGGACGGAATATGGCCAACATCATCGATGAACTGCTTCTCCTTTCCGGGGTGCGCAAGGTGGAAGAGGTCGAGATGGAGAGGTTGGATATGGGGCGCATCGTGGACAAGTCACAGCATCGATTGAGCGATTTGATAGAAAGACATCAAGCCAAGATCATTCTGCCCCAGGCATGGCCCACGGCGGTCGGCTATGGGCCGTGGATCGAAGAGGTTTGGGTCAACTATATCAGCAATGCCATCAAGTATGGCGGACAGCCGCCCCGGGTGGAGCTGGGCGCGACGAAGGTCTCCTCTTCGCAAGGGGAAGAGTCAGTGCGTTTCTGGGTGCGCGACAACGGCGCTGGCATCTCAGAGGAGGATCAGGAGCGCCTGTTCACGCCGTTCACGCGCCTCTCCCAGGTGGATGTCGAGGGGCACGGCCTGGGGCTCTCCATCGTGCGGCGCATTATGGAGAAGCTGGGCAAGCAAGTGGGAGTGGAGGGAGAAATAGGAGAAGG
>CAZANJ010000114.1:6500-8072 GCA_964486415.1 uncultured Anaerolineales bacterium | reverse complement strand
GGAGAGGGAATCAAGTCCCCTCTCCCTCAGAGGGAGAGGGTTAGGGTGAGGGTGATCAATGCGTATTACCCCAAAGACTTTTGGGGCGTACCACTAGGCAGACCCAGATTTACCCCCGCAGCACCTCACGCGATATGACTAGCCGTTGGATCTCATTTGTACCCTCGCCGATCTGGCACAGCCGCTGATCCCGGTACATGCGTTCGACCTCATACTCTCGCACGTAGCCATAACCACCATGGATCTGGATCGCCTTGTGGCAAACGCGCTCCGACATCTCGGTGGCGAACAGCTTGGCCATCGCGGCCTCTTTAGTGTATCGCTGACCAAGCTCCTTGGTCCAGGCAGCACGATGGACCATCATGCGGGCCGCATCGATCTCCGTCGCCATATCTGCCAGCATCCAGCGGATGGCCTGGAAGTTGGATATAGGTTGACCGAATTGCTCACGCTGTTTGGCGTAATCCACCGCACGCTCGAAAGCACCCTGAGCCAGTCCCACCGCCATTGCTGCTATGGCGATCCGCCCAGCATCAAGTGTGGAGAGAAATTGCTTGAAACCCTGGTTCTCCTCCCCCAACAGATTCTCCACCGGGATGCGGCAGTCCTCGAAGAAAAGCTCCGAGGTCACCGAGCCTTTGAGCCCCATTTTCTTCTCGTCCCGCCCTGGCTCGAAACCGGGCGTACCTCTTTCGACGATGAAGGCGGATATACCATACGTCCCCGCTTCGGGGTCGGTCTTGGCGGTGAAGACCACCACGTCGGCGATGGAGCCGTTAGTGATATAAATCTTCTGCCCGTTGACCACCCATTCGTCCGTCTCAGGATCGTGCACGGCACGGGTGCGCGTGGCGCCGGCATCGGAGCCAGCCTGCGGCTCAGTCAGTCCGAATGCGCCAATCTTCTCCCCCCGAGCCAGGGGAATCAGATATTTTCGCTTCTGCTCCTCTGAGCCGAATTTGTAAATCGGCTCACAACAGAGAGAAGTATGAGCGTCTAGCGTGATGGCCATAGAGCCCGAGACGCGGGCGACCTCTTCCAGGGCAATGACCATACCGTGATAATCAGCACCGGAGCCGCCGTACTTTTCCGGGAAAGGCAACCCCAGCAGTCCCACCTGGCCCATCCGCTGGAAGAGGTCGAGCGGGAACTCGTCGCTGGCATCGATCTCCTCGGCGCGCGGCGCGATCTCCTGCTCGGCAAACTCGCGCACCATGTGTTGCAGCATGCGATGTTCTTCTGAGATTTGAAAATCCATATGGTTGCTCCTATCTTGCTAGGCTGGCGAAGTAGTTCTCGACGTTGGTCAGAAACCTATCGAAGCGCATTGGTGGACAGGGTCTACACTACCCTGGGTTGTTAAACGGATGCCTGTGACAATCCATCTTCGCGTTGTCAACTCCGTATATGCGCCGATTTCCTTTTATCAATGCAAAGGCTGTCTTGTTAGTTGCGATGTTGTAGAAAACGATGATAAAAGTATCAGAAATCGTCAAGTGAACGTGCACCTTGAGTGTCGATGTCTATCGCTTGCTCTTCGACATACAACGCTGGCATATTGGTAGACTGGTA
>CAZANJ010000114.1:0-6400 GCA_964486415.1 uncultured Anaerolineales bacterium | reverse complement strand
TGGTAGACTGGTAAGTTGGTAGACTTCCAACCTACTTCCCGATCACCATACCCGTCGGATCGATCTCTTGCATCACATCCAGCACATCCGACGACGGCGGCTCCGTCACTCCCACCTCATCCGGGATGATAAGTTCAAAACTGGTGCTATTCTGCACCTCATCCAAGGTGACGCCGGGATGAATCGCCAGCAGCCGCATTCGCTTCCTCTCCTCGTCGAAATCATACAGCCCCAGCTGAGTGATGACGCGATACGGCCCTGTCCCAGCCGGCAGCCCGGCCCGCTCGCGGGCGCCTGGGCCGTCCAGGTAGCCAGGCGTGGTGAGGAAATCCAGTTTCTCCACAAAGCGCCGCTCGTCCTGCCGCATCACGATGATGGTGCGCCAGCAGAGCGAGCCGACATCGTTCGCGCCACCACTGCCGGGGAAGCGCACGGTCGGGAATTTCCAGTCACCGATGACGGTGGTATTCAGGTTACCATAACAATCGATCTGCGCCGCGCCCAGGAAGCCATAATCGACATAGCCAGCTTGACTGGCCGACATCACGTCGTGCATACTGGAGGCCGAGACGGCGCGATAAAAAGTGCGGCTGTCACCGACGGAGATGGGCAATACCGGTACCTGTGGACCGATTCCACCGGCCTCGAATATGATGAGCAAACTCGGCGCATGGGTGCGTTGGGCCAACATCGCCGCGATCATGGGCATGCCGGTACCAACAAAAACCGATTTATTGTCCTCCAGCAGGCCAGACGCGACATAAGCCAGAAGTTGCGTGGAATTGTAAGCTTCCTTCACTTTCGCTTCTCCTCCAGCCAAGGGGCCTTTAAGGGAGCTTCCAGATGCTCCACTTGGCACAAGTATTCCAACTGAGCCTCACCGCCGATCAACTCCAGGTACTCCGCGAAGTCCTCGACGCCGTAGACGTAGCTCTCGAAGTACTCCTCCGCCCCCTCCTCGCTCTTCGAGAGCCGCAGCCACTCACCGATGTGCTGCTCATCGAAGTAGTAGCGATCAGGCATCAGCGTGGGATGGGCTCCGAAGGGCACCTCAATCACAGCGTCCACCAGGTAGTAGGGCATTATCGTCCGCTGTGGATTCTCACGGATCACATCGTCGTCCACAATCTCCTCAGTGGTCACTATCAGCCGACGGGCCGCGCGGGCCAACTCGAAATCCTCCACCACGATGCCATCTATCTGAGCGTTACCGTACCTATCACAGCGGTGGACGTGCATCAGCACCACATCGGGATAGCAAGCGGGCAACAACGCGATGGACTTGCCGCTAAACGGATCCTCAATCACCTGGGCCGAGCTCTTCTCCAACGTATCGGTGCCCAGCATCACGCGCGTGGGCACGAAGGGCAGCCCCATCGCAGCGGCCAGGAAACGCCATTGATAGCCCGCATTGCTGATCTCGGCCACCACCTCGCAGCGCCCGCTCTCGGCGGCACGGCGCGAGGCGGGCGAAAGCCCTCGCAATTCGTGCCCGAAACCATAGGCCACCTCGATGCGGTCGACGCACCCGGCCGCGATGAGCACATCGGAATCGTGAACGGCGGTCTTTCCACAAAAGGTAAGATTTCGCTTCTGCTGCCGGATGATCTCGTAAATGGCCACCATCGAAACGCGGATGTGGCCGAAGCCGCCGCAAGCGAGCAGATCGCCGTCATGCACATACCGCTCGATAGCCTCGGGTAGTGTGGTGCACTTATCCTCCAGGGCGCGTGATTTATGCTCGGCGACCCAGGCACGGTGTTCGTCTGGATCGTGCCAGCCGACCAACTCGCCCTGACCGATTTGCAGTACGTTCATCCTTGTACCTCCTCTACTTCTCTACTTCTCTGCTTCTATTCCCAACATCACCTCGCCATCACCAGCGATGTAGGCGTGAGCGATATAAGGGGTATTGTGCGCGACGCCGACATTCCCGTTACGGTCGATGACGATGACACCGCCCTCGCCCGTGGTGCGTTCTGCTAGAATCGCGATGGCAGCGTCGGCGGCCTCTTGAGCCGTCATCCCCTGGGCAATGAAATCACAGACCGTCTTGCTGATCACGACTTTCATCAACGCCTCACCCTCGCCGGTGGCGGAGACCGCGCCGATGCGATTGTCGGCGTAGCCGCCGCAGCCGACCAGGGGCGAATCTCCCACGCGACCAGGGTGCTTGTTGAACGTGCCGCCGGTCGAGGTGGCGACAGCCAAGTTACCTTTAGCATCCAGCGCCACTGCGCCGACGGTGTCGGAGGGAAGACGATTCCCATCCCACTTGTGCGAGGCACCGAGCGCTTCGGCGTGCCAGCGTTCCTCTTCCCGCTTCACTTTCAGATATCGGGACGAGCATTCGGGCAAGCCATGTTCTCGCGCGAAAGCCTCCGCGCCCACGCCGACGAGCAAAGCGTGCTCGCTGTGATCCATCACCATGCGGGCCGCCGTGACCGGATGGCGTACCTGATTTATGGCCGCCACTGCGCCGAAGTTGAGGTCCCGCCCGTCCATAATGATAGCGTCCATCTCCACCTCACCAACCAGGTTGAGGAAGGAGCCGCGTCCGGCGTCGAAGGTGGGATCATCCTCCAGCACGTACACGGCAGCCTCAACAGCGTCCAGCGCTGAGCCTCCGTCCTCCAACATATCCCATCCCGCCTGGGCGGCGCGGTGGCATCCCGATAGATGGGCCTTATGGCTTTCCCTGGGAATGTCGTAGGCCCCGCCGTGGACGATGATGACAGGGCGTGGTTCGTCCGCGCTCGCCACAAGGGGCACATTTTGAGATTTAGTTTCCTCGTTCAAATGATGGTCTCCTGTATATGTCGGTAGATTGGTAGATTGACGATCTACCAATCTACCAGCCTACCGCAGCGTCACAAAGGTCGGAAGTATTTTATGTCCGTGATGCTTCCTTTGCGCTCGGCCTTCTCCTTGAAGACGGCCTCAACGTCCATCCCGATGTAAACCTGTTCAGGGGCAACTTCGTCCAAATAGTGCACCAGGCCGCCATCGGCGCCGTCCAGTTGTACGAAGGCCATCAGGCGCGGCTCCGGGAGCGGTGCTCCGTCCAGGTCCAGGTGTACGACTGTGAAGGTATGAACGTGGCCCGTGGTCGGCACCTCGATCCAATCCTCAAGCTGCGAGAAGCAGCGCTCGCAGTAGAGGCGCGGGGGAACGTAAATGATGCCACACTCGTGACAAATTGTGCCGAGGAACTGCCCCTTCTCCTGGATAGCGCGGAAGAATTTCTCCCCCGCGATACCGAGAGTATACCGCCCCTCGGTGGCCATATCGCCGTGCCAGGCAAGGGCGTCGCCCGCATGCTCGATTCGGTGTAGTAAGCTCATCTTTGACCTCCTCTACTCCTCTTCCAAGGGCTTGAAATAGGCGATGTCCGTGATCGCCCCTTCACGCTCTTCAGGCGGCTTCCACACCGCTTGCACTCGCATACCGATCTCCAGCGCGTCCGGATCCACTTCACCCAGCATGTGCATGATGCCCATCCCAGGCGAGGCGCCATCGATCTCGATCACCGCTGGCATCTGCGGCTCCTCCAGCTTGATCATGTCCCAGGTGATGTAGCAGCGGGAGAAGGTGACTACAGTGCCAGTGTCCTCCAGCTCCACCCAGCGGTCGGTGGGGTAGAAGCATGACTCGCAGACCATGCGCGGGGGGATCAGCACCCGGTCACACTTCGAGCAGTAGCGCCCGATCAGCCGACCGGCCTTCAGTTCTTGCAAGTAGCGCCCGATGGCGACGCCGGCGTCCCAGGCATAGCAAGCATTAGGGTCCCAGGTCTCGAAGAGAACGCGGCCCTCCTCGAAATCGTCACGGCGAAGATACACACTGTCATATACATATTTTTTCATTTCTTGCCTCCTGCATCCTCCTAGACTCCCATCACGACCACGGTGCCGACCTGCATCAGATCGCCCCAGGCCTGCGCTAATCCACGTTTGGGATTGCCGGGCACCTGTCGCGCCCCGGCCTCGCCCCGCAACTGCCAGAATATCTCCGCCACTTTCATCAGACCGGCGGCGGCGATGGGGTTTCCAACGCCGAGTAGGCCACCGGAAGGACAGACGGGCAGATCGCCGTCGCGCTGCGTCACGCCGTCGGCGGCGGCCCGGGGTGCCTCGCCCTTGTCGAACAACATCAGCCCTTCCAGGTGGTGTAGTTCCTTGTAATCGAAGGGATCGTAGGGCTCGGCGATGTGAATCTGCTTGCGCGGCTCGGTGATGCCCGCCATCTCGTAGGCCATACGCGCCGCCTCCTCCACGTAGACCGGGTAGGAGAGGTCGCGATTGGTCCAGTAGGCGGTGTCCAGATTCCAGCCCACGCCCTCGACCCAGACCGGTTTGTCGGTCACGCGGCGGGCGACGTGGCTGGCGCTCATCACCAGCGCCACGGCGCCGTCGGTGACCGGGCTGACATCGAGTCGCTGCACGGGCCAGGCCAGCACCGGCGAATCGAGCACGTCTTCAACAGTGATATCGGGATCGCCCAGCAGTGCGGCGGGATGATCGGCGGCGTTACGCTTGTTCTTGACCGAGACGGTGGCGATGTCGCGCTTATCGAGCCCATAGCGGTTCATATAGGCGTTCATCTCCAGCGCGAAGATCCACAGAAGATTCGGCTCCAAGGGCCGCTCGGTGGTGTGATCGAAAATGGTCAAAAAAGCCCCCTGCGGATGCGGCTGGCAGGAGGACATTTTCTCCTCGCAGACGACCAGGACGGTGTCGAAGAGCCCGCTGGCGACGTGATACCAGCCCTGGATGGGAGCGAAGACGCCGGTGCCCCCGCCGACATAGCCACGGATGGTGGGTTTGCCCCAGCCGCCGCAGCCATCGGAGAGATACTCGCCCTTCATATGCACGCCGTCGAAGGCATCGGGCGCGGTGCCGATCACCACGGCGTCGACGTCGTCCAACGTCATTCCGCAGGACTCCAGCGCCAGATGGGCGGCTTCCCACGATAGTTCCTTGGCCGTTTCCTGTGCGCGGCGGACGAACTTGGTCATTCCCGCGCCTACTACGGCTACTCTGTTTCCATTCATCTTTTGCCTCCTAATTGCTCAGGATCACGGCCGCGCCACTTGTGGTGGGCACGCCGCGCCAGCCGAAGGCCATTCCGACCTCAGCATCCTCAATCTGCCGCTGCCCGGCCTCTCCGCGCAGTTGCAGCACTACCTCCAGCGTGCGGGCCAGCCCGGTAGCGTCGAGCAGGTGTCCCTCGCCCAGCGCTCCCCCGGAGGGGTTGACGGGCAAATCGCCGGAGATTGCCGTGCCGCCTGCAAGTGTCCACTCACCGGCAGCTCCCGGTGGACACAGGCCCAGCGCTTCCAGATGCTGGAGTTCTTTGTAGGCGAAGGTGTCATCGATCTCGGCGAAGTCGATTTCCACGCGCGGGCTCTTGATGCCGGCGGTTTTGTAGGCCATTTGGGCCGCGTTTCGCGCATAGCGGGCTATGCTCCAGGGCCTGCTCTCCAGCCAGGGTGTATCGTTGGCCCAGCCCACGCCGCGCACCCAGATCGGGTGATCGGTAAGTGCGCGAGCGGTCTTCCCGGAGGCCAGCACGAAGACGATGGCCCCGTCGCTGTGAGGCGCGCACTCCAACCGGCTCAGCGGCTCAGCGATGGGCTCGGAGTACATCACGTCGTCGATTGAGACTGAGGCCCCGTGGCCAGCCAGGGGATTGAGAAGGGCGTTGTTGCGGTTCTTAGCAGCCACAGCAGCACATTCCTCGTGCATGGTGCCGGTTTCGGCCATATAGCGCAACATCTCCATCCCAGCCACAAAGTAGGGGTGAGCGCCCAAGGGGCGGTTGAAGACTGGATCGAAGGCGAAGGCCAGGATGTAAGGGAGCGTGAGAATGTTAGAGGCTTTGCTGTGGCCCTCAACGATGACAACGTCAAACTGTCCAGTGAGGATCTGCATTACGGCGACGGCCAAACCGTGTATACCTTCGCCAGGAATAGTCTGCACGGGACGGTGGAGCGCGCCGAGTTGGTCGGGCACGTACTCGTCGAAGATGCTAGTGCCCTCATTGTAATCCTCGGCCACGGTGACGAAGCTGTCCACATCCCGGCGGGGATCGATGCCAGCGTCCTCATAGGCCTGGACAGCGGCGGCGTACATGATTTCCTTGTACGATAGGTCGGGCGTTATGGAACGAAAAGGACTCCATCCGGCCCCGACGATGGCAACTTCTCGGATCATAAGGTTTGCCTCCTTGGAGTAATGCGTGAATTGTAGCGCGTATCACGTATCGCGTGTTACATAGTGCATAGCGCGTATTTCTTGCGGGGGACACCTCCTAACCTGTACTAGGGGATTTGAAAATAAATAACCTACTTGCGCCGCTTCCGCCGGATTTGGCAATCTGGCGGGTTTAGCTCTGGATC
>CAZANJ010000113.1:6489-8083 GCA_964486415.1 uncultured Anaerolineales bacterium | reverse complement strand
ACGCCGCCGCCCTCATTCGTATCCCCGCCGGTGATGGTGAACCCATCCAGCACCGCGCCGCTGCTGCCCGATTCGAACGTCACTACCGGCTTGCCCCACTCACCGGTCGCGCCTGGCGTCAGCACCGGTGCGGTGAGGGTGCGAGTCCAGGTGATCCCATTGGTCGAGACAGCATAGCCGATGCTGCTGTTGCCGCTGTACCACATTTCGTAGTCGCCGTCGTAGTGGACAAAGTGGTTTTGCACACCTCCGCTATCCCATTGGTCCGGATCGGGCTCCAGAACCGGGTTGTGTGCCGTGTCCTTGATCCAGTTCACGCCGTCAGTGGACGTGGCATAGCCGATGCGGTATACTTCTTCGTTGTCCTTGCCCGTGTACCACATCTTGAAGGCAGCGCCATCCCATATGACCATCGGATCCTTCACCCAGGATCCGTCCCAATCGCCCGGGTTGCCGGGAGTGAGCACAGGGGTTTCCTGAACGCGGAACCAGTCAATGCCGTTCGTCGAGGTGGCAACGCCAATCTGCACCGTGTTCCAGTCTGAGGAAATCCCCTCGTAGAACATCCAGTAGGTGCCGATCCCGTCCTGGACGATGGATGGGTCAGCAACCAGACCTTGTTCCCATGATCCATCCTGGTAGGTCGGCGTGAGGACTGGATAAGGGGGATCAGTGGTCCATGACAGACCGTCGGTGGATGTGGCGCGGTAGATCTCTCCATTGTCCCAATCGCCGTACCACATCTTGTAATCGCTGGTTCCTTCCTTCAACACCGTCGCCTCGTAACCATTCAACAGAGGGTTGCTCGGTGATTTGATCCAGGTGATTCCGTCGGGTGAGGTGGCCTGGCCGAGTCGGTAGTTGCCGAACATGTCCTTACCGGTGTACCACATCTCGTACTGACCAGCGTCCCAGACGACAGTCGGCGCGTAGATGTAATTGCCGTCCCAATCTCCCTCCAAAGTCTGGCTGTTGGAGCCGTCGATGGTGGTCTCGTATTGGGAGACATTCCGTGTCCAGCCGGTGGATTCATAGCCGCCCTCCAGCCTCACGCCCTTATCCACCGTCAGGTTCTCCATGTAGGTTCCCTGTGCCACGTGGATGGCGTCGCCGTGATAAGCCACGTCCAGCGCCTGGCCGATGGTCTGGAAGGGATCGGTGATGGTGCCCGTGCCGGTCACGGGGTGGCTGCCGTCCACGTAGAGGATGATCTCTTCGAGCGAGAAGGGAGCCGAGAACTGCGACGTATTGCCGTCCCCGTCGGTGGCGGTGGCGGTCAAGCGCGGGCCGGTGAACGTGTGGGTGAGGCTCCAATTTCCGCTCGCGTCGGTGATGGTGTTTCCCTCGTATATGCGGCCTTCGTCCTCGTTGTCGGAGAAGACCTCGACGGTGCAGTTCGCGCAAGCGCTGCCGCTCACCGTGTCTCCGCTCAGGTCCGTGATCGTCGGCGCGGCGAGTTCGGTGTTACCACCGTCCGAAAGGGAGATTCCCATTTTGGAGTTGTCGTAGATGCTGTTCTGGGTGATGGTGTTGCGCAGCGTATCGGAGTTGTAGACGTTGACGCCGTGCCCTTCGTTGTAGGCGATGACGTTGC
>CAZANJ010000113.1:0-6389 GCA_964486415.1 uncultured Anaerolineales bacterium | reverse complement strand
CCTGTATGGACACACCATCGGAACCATTGCCACTGATGATGTTGCGCTCGCCGGCCGTGTCGCCTCCGATGAGGTTGTTGGATGCGTTACTTCCTATCGTCACGCCGGAATAGCTGTTGCCCAGAGCGCTGATGCCGTCGACGTCGGTGCCGATGAAGTTTCCTTCCACCACGTTCCCCATCGAAGTATCGCCATGAATGGAGACGCCGAAACCGTTGTTGCCAGAGATAAGGTTATTCTCGACGGTATTGCTGGCCGAGTAGTAGATCTCCACCCCGGTATAGGAGTTCTGCACGCCGTTTCCCAGGGCGCCGGTGCCGCTGGCGTCGGTGCCGATGTAGTTACCACTAATTGTGGTGCTCGTCGCGCCATTGATGCTGATGCCAACTAGGTCGTTGCCGGAAATAACGTTGCGTTCAGCATCCGTTGTCCCCCCGACGACGTTGCTGGACGCGCCGCCGCCGATCCAAACCCCATCCCAGTCATTGCCCAAGGCGCTAGTGCCATTGGCGTCGGTGCCGATGTAATTCCCGCTGACGGTGTTGCTCGTCGTGCCGCTGCCGCTGAGTTCCACGCCGTTGTTGCCGTTGCCGCTGATGCGGTTACATTCGCCGCTGCAAGCGCCGCCCGGCGTAGCGTTGCTCCCGCCAATGAGGTTGTAGCTAGCGCCATCCCTTATCTGCACCCCGTTTTTCGTGTTGCCGATTATCAGCGTGCCGTTGACGTCCGTGCCGATGTAGTTACCGCTGACGGTGTTGCTCGTCGTGCCGCTGCCGCTGAGGTCCACGCCGTTGCCGCCGTTGCCGCTGATCAAGTTGCCCTGTCCCATTGGCCCGGCGCCGACGCTACTGTCGCCGCCGATGGTATTCTGGGCACCGGAGATTACTACGCCATTATAGGGGAAATTGACGATCTGCAAGCCTCGGATGGTGTTGCCATCCGAATTGATGAACATGCCATCGATCCATTGCGCGGAGTGATAGTGATGTAGGGCGAAAGCGATGGCCACTGCGTCGCCGGGCAAGGTGTAGGTAAAGGTGTCCTGCTTCCAGCTCGTTGCCCACTGGGTCAATTCCCAGCCTACATTATCGGTCTGGCCATCTGAGTACAGGATCCATAGATCGATGCCGGGGGTGCCATCTTTGTACCACAAGCTGATCTCGACCGTGCTGCCTCCGGTCGCCGAGACCCAGACACTGTTGCCGACATTGAAAGGCCACTCGGGGAAAGGATCGCTGCCTCCACTGGGATCGTAGACCGTCGAGCTATCGACCTGATGGACATTTCCAAGCCACTGGAAGGCGTTCGGCGCCGACCAGTAGTCCGAGGTATTCAGTGTGCGCGTCGGCGTCTCATGCTTGTCCCAGCCCCGCCAGTGATCCATACCGGCGTCGAAGTTACCGTTGGTCAGTAGGTTCGCTCCGCCGTCCAGCGTCAGGCTTACGACGTCGAAGTATTGCGTCTCTACCCAGGTGCCTATCCCGCTCCCGTCCAAGATCACCCCGGCATCGCTGCCGTCGATGGTCAAGTTGCCCTGGGATATCCATGGCAACTCGCTGGTGAGCGTGATGGTCGCTGGGCTGGTGGGCGGGAAGACGGCGGTGTCGAACTTGATCGTATCGCCGGCGCCCGCAACGGACATGATCTGGCGGAGTGTGCCTGTCCCGCTGTCGGCGGGATTGGTCACGGTCAGCGATCCGGAGCTTTGTGCTTCGGAAGTTGCGGTGTAGGCGCTGTATGTATCGAAATCGCCCTTGGCCTCTACGACGTTGTTCAGCGCACCGGTGTAGCCCGCATCGACGATGACGTTGAACGTGTGCGTCCAGACATCGCCCGGCACGAGGGGTACCAGCCAAGTGAAGACGCCGCTGGGCGACACGTGCGCGGGTGGAGTATCTGTGACCATCACGGTGAGAGTTACGCCCCCGGTGTTGGTGAGATAGATCGTGTAGGCCAGCTCTCCGCCGGGCTGCACCGGATCGGGATTGGCTTGCTTGGTCACCACCAACCCGGCCTCGGTTCCGGCCTTGAACTCATCGGCGCCGAGATCATAGCCAACTTCTTGTGGACGCATGTCGCCGTCGATGTCCTCGTCCACACCTGCGTACATGCCCCGGTCGATAGCCGCCGAGTCCGCCAGCAGGTGATAACCGTCGGCGGCGAAGTCCGGCGTGCCGGTGTAGTTGTCAGTGGCGATGACGTTGCCGCCGTAATCCGTGCCGTTAGCGTGCCACAGCGTGGAGTTGAGCGTGGCTGTGCCTTCGGTGGTGGTCGTGATAGCCACTGTCTGGCTGGTCAGGATGGTATTAGTCAAAACGACGTTGCTACTGGAAAAGACATGTATCCCACTACCGTCGCCGCCGGTGTTGTCGTGAAGGGTAGTGTGTAAAAAGCGGGGATAGGACCATTCCGAGGCGATAGCGGCACCTCTGGAGTCGGTGGTGAATCCGCTGGTGTTATTGATCAGAACGGTGTTGATCAGTACAGACTGATCTTCCAACCCGAACCAGATTCCTCCTCCACCACCGGGGCCGTTGGTGCTGGCTGTGTTGTCGTGGAGAATGTTATCTTGCAGAGTGGACGCTCCGGCCTCCACGTATATCCCGCCGCCGATGGCCAAGGTCGCAGTTGCCACACTGTTAGCGACATTGTATCGAAGCACGTTTCCGGTCAGGACGGCGTCGCTCCCCGATATAGCTACTCCACCACCCTCACCCATGTTACTGCTGGCCTCACTGGCTGTATTGTACTCGATTGTGTTGTTGATCAGCTCAGACGGGCTGAAGTGCAGAAACACGCCTCCACCTCCGCTCCAGCCGTTACTACCGGCGACGTTATTGCGGATGAGGCAGTTGCTGATGGTAGCCGTGGCGCTGATCACGTAGACCCCGCCGCCCGATCCGTCATAGCTCCAAGGCCCGCCCCCCAGCCCGGTGGCGTCGCCGCCGATGATTTGTAGCCCCTCAACGGTTGGGCTGACGTAGCCCGTGATATAAAACACGCGCCCTTTCCCTTCCGCGTCCAGCGTAGTCTGGTAAGCTTCCGGATCGGACGTGGTCCAGTTGGTGGTGGTATAGCCGCCGCGCAGCGTGATGCTCTTGCTGACGTAGACCGTCTGTGTCACGCCCGCGCGGTACTCCGCCCCGGCGCAGTAACCGGCCACCTTCACCGTGTCCCCTTCGGCGGCCCAGTCCACCGCTTCCTGGACGGTGTGATAGGTGACTGTCGGCATGCTGGAGACTTGAACGTAGCAGGTGGCCTGGGGCGCGAGATATTCGTCGGCGCCGAGATCAGGGCCGACATCCTGTGGACGCGCGTCGCCGTCGATATCGTTGTACACGCTGGTCTCTATGCCCCGATCGATAGCCGCCGATTCTGCCGTCAGATGATAGCCGTCGGCGTCGAAGGCCGGTGTGCCGGTGTAGTTGTCAGTGGCGATGACGTTGCCGCCGTAATCTGTGCCGTTAGCGTGCCACAGCGTGGAGTTGAGCGTGGTCGTGCTTTCCGCCGTGACGCCCACCGTCTGGCTGGTGATGATACTGTTAGTCAAGAAAACGTTGCTGGCCGAGAGGATGTGGACCCCGCTGCCGTCGCCGCCGCTGTTGCGGGCTATGGTGGTATGCCAGAATGAGGGTGAGGACTCGTAAATATAGATCCCGGAACCGGCGCTGGTGGCCTGGTTGTCGATCACGACGTTGTTGACAAACTCGGCGTCGCTGTAGTTTAGGTATAACCCGCCGCCATTGCCGGGATCAAGGAGGGTGTTGTTCCGGATGAGGTTACGTTCCAGTCGGGCGTTGCTGCTTTCGTGGATGCACACCCCGCCGCCATCGTACACCGTGTTGCCGTAGATGTCATTATCGCTCAGGATGGCGCCGCTTTGGTACATGAAGACACCGCCGCCGCATGATCCGCCGGTGTTGCTGTAGACTGCGCTGTTGCTTAGCCTCCCATCACACTTATAGAAGCACACTCCGCCTCCGTCGCCTGCGGGGGAAGTATTGTTGAAGACGTGATTGTCAGTGAGGATAGCCGTTGCGGTTATAACGTATATGCCGCCACCGGCGTCTATCTCCCAGGGCCCGCCGCCCAGCCCGGTGGCGTCGCCACCCGTGATACGCAGACCCTCAATCGTGGTCGTGATGTCGCCGGTGACGTAGATCACCCGTCCCAGCCCTTGCGCGTCGAGCGTGGTCGGGTTAGCTTCCGGATCGGGCGGATCGACGAAATCGGTGGTATAGCCGCCGCGGATGGTGACGCTTTTATCGACGTAGACCACCTGGGGCCAGCCGCTGTATTCGTTCACGCCGGTGTAGATACCGGCGGCGACCTTGATGACGTCGCCTGGTACGGCCTCGTCCAAGGCTTCCTGCACGGTCCAGTAATCACATCCGCTGGGGCAAACGTGCAGCTCGTTGCTGGGAGCTAGTGGGCCGCTTGGTTCCTCTAGCCTGCCCACCGGCGCCGCCACCACAGATGCTCCACCACTTTCCAATATCCAGAACAGAGCTATCGCCAGCCCTGCCGCGATTGCAATTCCCATCAAGAACATTCGCTTCTTCATCGCTCTACCTCCTTTCGCGTTTCGGTACATTGGTATATTGGGATCTGTCGTCAACCTACCAGTTTCCCAATCTACCAATTTCCCAATTTACCGATCTACCAATCTCTCCACCCACCACGTCTCTAGATTCCGCTTTTCGGTGCTGAAGTTGATGCCCATCAATATGATCTCTTGGCCGCTCTGCGTGTACTTTTCGACGTAACCCTGATCCCGTATCTGCTGTATGGCTGCCTCGGCGCTCTGATTGCACTTGAACTCGATGATATACATCTTGTTGGGAAAAGTCACCACCAGGTCGATTCTTCCGCGACTGGTGAGCACGCTGCTCTGCGCCTCTCCGCCCGAAGCAGCGATCATCAAGTAGAAAATCGTGTGGAAATAGGCCTCAGCCGCTGGCGCTTCCAAGTCCCTTCTGGTCTCGATGTCATAGGGAATCGAGGCGAAGATGGCCGTCACTGTCTCGAAGAACGCTTCCAGATCCTCAGCCTGTAGGTGTCTGGAAAGTCGAAGCACGTGGGAGCTGATCCTTTCCGCCTCTCCGGTCCAGGAGAACAGCAGCGATTCGGTGAAGGCGGTTTTGACCTCGCGGTTTGGATACCCCAGTGTGTAGAGCCGGCCGTCCACGTCCTTGATGGTGAGATAGCCGGTTTGGAAGAGCACCGCTTCGGGGCGCAACCTGTCAACCTCAAATGTGGTGAAAATCGAGCGACTGACCTGCAAGTCCTCAATCCGGGGCAGGTCATACTGCTTTTCCCTGAGCAAGTTGACGAGGAAGGTGGGCGTGCCGGTCTGGAACCAATAATTCTCAAATTCTCTATTGCTAAAAGCGTTGAGAATAGAGAAGGGATTATAGACCTTTACGTCTCTTTCGGAGAAGCGATAGCCGTCGTACTGTTGGGCCAATTGCTCCCTTGTCTTGTCCTGAGACAGATCCAGTTCCTCGGCGAGTTGCTCAATGTACTCACGGAAGTAGGTCTTCAACTCCCCCTGCGTATAGCCGAGGATATCGGCATATTGCTTGCTCATCGAAATGTCATGGAGGTTGTTGAGTTCGGAGAAAATGGAGACCTTGCTGAACTGGGAGACTCCGGTGAGGAAGACGAAGCGCAGTGCAGTGGCGACGTTTGCTCCCTTCAATACTCCAAAGAAGCTTTTCAGGACATCCCGATTGGCCTTGGCTATCTCCAGGGCCTCTTTACCTCGGCCGAGGTGCGTGATAATCGGCTTGTCGTATTCATCGATGAGAATCGCCACGGGCATGCCGGTTTTCTGACTGAGTGCCAGTGCCAGGTCTTTGAACTGGAGTTCTATGTAATCCGATTTTAGCAAGATCCCGTACCTCTCGCCTACCGTCGTCAGATAAGTGGATATACTGCTCTCCAGCATTTCAGGTGTGTCGGCCGGAATCTCGTTGAAGTCGATCACGACGACCGGATGTTCTTCCCACTTCCACTCCCCGTGCTCGGCTATCCACAACCCCTCGAACAGCTCCCTCTTTCCCTGGAACAGGCATTTCAGCGTCGACACGAGGAGGGATTTTCCGAAGCGCCGGGGACGGGCCATGAAGTAGTACATCCCCTCCGTCACCATACGATGGACGTATTCGGTCTTGTCCACGTAGAGATACCTCTGTCTTCTCATGATCTCGAAGGTGTGTATGCCGATCGGTAGTTTGAGCATCTTATCCCCTCTCATTTCTGCCCGCTTGCTCGAAAAACGTGAGACGTCATGCGTCATGCGTCTGCCAATCCGTTTCATCCACCTGGGCTAGATCCAACCGCGCTCCTAGATCCTCGAAAATATCCCGCGCCCGCTCCAGATACTC
>CAZANJ010000112.1:0-8104 GCA_964486415.1 uncultured Anaerolineales bacterium | reverse complement strand
AGAAAGCCTCTGGTGGCCTCTGGAGGGCCTTAGAACCGCTACGATTTCCCTTCTCGTTTGGCTCTTGTCTCACAAAAGCATTGCTGGTATAATAAAGTAGAAGAGCATAAAGGAAAGGGTGGAACATCGGATGATCGTGCCGCAAAGCGCACTCGCTACTCGACAAGTTGGATTAGCACTTTTACATGGACAAGCCTTTTTTATACTTGGAATCTCCATCATCTTCTTGGCGCGCCGAGGGGCACGCCTGGAGGTAGCGCGGGGCCTCGTCCCTTTGTCTATCTTTGGTTTTTGCGAGTCATTGGTCGCTTGGTGTCGAGCTTGGCTCGTAATTTCAGACCGGTGGGGAGCTGAGTTGGTTTGGCTGCGTTTGCTGTTGCTAGGAATGGGGTATGTCAGCCTGTTGACCTTTGCCATACAGGTCAGCCTACCTTCGGGGAAGCGGGCATGGACGTGGTGGGTCATCCCCGTTGGCCTTTGGGTAACGTGGCTGGTGGGAATGTTTGTAGCCCGTCTGGGTGGAGCCTCCTCCGAACAGGTGTGGCTGGGCGGCGAACTTGCAGCGCGTTATGGCTTTGTCTTCCCCGGTGGGCTGATAGGAGCCTGGGGACTGCGTCGTGAGACATATCGCACTATCGAACGTGACCGGTTACCCTTGGTCAAGCTTCCTCTGCGAGTCACCGGATTCGCGCTCGGCATCTTCTCGATCTTTGGAGGGCTGATCGGCCCAGCTGCTTCTTTCTTCCCCGCGAACTTGATCAACGAGGAACTGTTGCTGAGTTCCCTCGGTGTTTCAATCTCACTATTCCGTGGCCTGTGCGGTATTGCGATCACCTATGGCGTTGTACGGGCTTTGGTAGCCGTTCTGAGCGAGGTCGAGCTTTGGCTTGAGGATATGGAGCGCATGCAGGCCCTCGTCGGCGAGCGTGAACGTATCGGGCGGGAATTACATGATGGTATCATTCAGTCGATATACGCGGCGGGGCTTATGCTGGAGAGTGCTCGGCATAATATCTCCACTCAACCGGAAGAGGCGCGTGATCAACTGACCCGCGCCATCAAGAGCCTGAACCAGACCATTCAGGATATCCGGCGCTATATTTTCGATCTGCGCGGTGAACTGCCAAGGGATAATCTCGAAACCGGTCTGCGTAAAATCCTCAAGGACTTCCGCGTAAATACCTTGTTGGAGACTTGCTTCAGCGTGAAGGGAGAGGATGGGCATGGTTTGGGTGCTGAGCGTCGGCAACACGTCTTCCAGATCGCCCGCGAGGCATTGACTAACGTCGCTCGTCATTCACAGGCACGTCGCGTTGAGATGAGCTTGTGGTATGGTGCCAATGCGCTCCAACTTTGTGTATCCGATGACGGCGTGGGCCTTTCCCGGTTGCCGAATAACAACGGTCATGGCTTGCGCAATATCCGCGAACGCGCCCGTTTGCTAGGCGGCATGTTGGATATAGACACGGCGCCGCATGAGGGTTTGACAATAATTCTTACTGTGCCTTATTAGATTTGAGGAAGGTATGACGCTTAGAATTCTCATCGTCGATGACCACGAAGTCGTACGGCTTGGCTTGCGTACTCTGATCGAAGGGCATCCCGGCTTCACAGTTGTTGATGAAGCGGAGACGGTCAAGGAAGCGGTTCAGAAGACCCTCTTGCTCCAACCTGACGTAGTGGTAATGGATATCCGACTGCTGGGTGGCAGTGGCATCGAAGCTTGCCGACAGATCAAGGAGCAATCGTCGGATGCGAAAGTCATTATGCTGACCTCCTACGCCGAGGATGAGATGTTGTTTGACGCTATCTCTGCTGGGGCCTGTGGCTACGTGCTCAAACAGATCGGTAACGATGACCTGATCCGTGCCTTGGAAGCGGTGGGCCGAGGTGAAGCGCTTCTGGACCCGACGCTCACGCAGCGAGTCTTCGCTCGTGTGCGGGAAGCGGCACGGCGAGAGCACGCGGACGCTTTCGCGGATCTGACCGATCAGGAGATGCACGTCTTGACCCATGTCGCCAAGGGAAAGACTAACCGCGAAATAGCCGATACGCTTTATTTGGGCGAGGGCACGGTGCGTAACTATGTCAGCAGCATTCTCAGCAAGTTAGATCTTTCCAATCGCGCTGAAGCAGCTGCTTACGCCGTCAAGCATAATCTGAAAGAGTTTCTTTAAGTCGGGGCGGAATCGGAGGAGGCTGTGAAAGTTCTGACGCCCGAACAGGCGCATGATCTGATCCAAATGGCGGAAAAGGCGCGGGAAAGCCTGAGCGATTTCGCTGGTCACGGGATCGAGTACGAGGCCAACTCCTTGCATTTCCTGGACGAGTGGGTCGACCGGTACTTGCAACAACAGCCTAAGCCTTCGCAGAAAATTCGCCTATTGTGGGCCGCCTTCCTGGGCGAGATGTTTCGCCGCCGTCACCAAGGCTGGTGGGTTTTGCAAGAGAAGGGCCTAGCCATCCTGTGCCCGCTGGGTAATGGCGACCGCTATGTAGTGGACGTGATTGGCCAAGTGGATCTCCGCATTGAACATGGTATGGCCGAGTCGTTGGCCTACTTCTACAACGTCACACGTATCAATTTGAGGATGGGGCAGCAAGCGACACTTTGAGCTGAGCTTCCCTCTCCTCCAGGGGGAGAGGGCTAGGGTGAGGGGGGAATCGCTTATGGCGTGATGACAGTGCGCACCCCGCCGCCAAATTCCTCCATTTCATCCATCACCGCATTGACCTCGTCCGCGTCCAGCGGGATATTTTGTGTGACTACACCCGACAGGTCAAGCATACCCCGTCGTGCATACTCGATCAGGAGCGGCAACTCGTGTAGCAAATGATCAGCGGCCCCGATCACCTCCGCCTCGCGCCCCAGAAGTTCCCCATAAGTCTCAACTTCCAACGGCTCAGAAGCGATGCCCACCAGCACCGCACGCCCGAAGACGGCCAGCGATTGGACCGACTGGCGCATCGTCTGCGGCAAGCCGATTAGCTCCAGCGTAACGTCCACGCCTCGCCCGTCGGTCAGCCGACGGATTTCGTCCACCGGATCGACCTGCGCCCCATTCACGGGAATGGTGCCAAACCCCTTCGCCATCGCCAATCGTTCCTCGTTGATGTCCACGGCGTAGACGTCCAAGGCCCCCATCGCTTTCGCGAGCTGGACGGCCGACATGCCCAACCCTCCCACACCGAAGACGGCCACCGTCTCGCCGGCCTGGAGTCGTGATTTGTTCAGCGCGTGGAAGGATGTCGCCGATGAGCACATCATAATCGCGCCTTGCTCGAAGGGAATCTCCTCCGGCAGCGACACTGCGCTGCGGGCAGGCACGGCGATAAACTCGGCGAAGCCGCCATCGCGGTACTTGCCGATCATCGAGCCCCCGACGCAAAACTGTTCACTCCCCAGCGTGCAGTAGTAGCAATCGCCGCAGGTGATGAGGTAGTGCAGACAGACTCGGTCGCCTGGCTTCACGTTGGCGACTTGTGGCCCTATATCCTCCACGATCCCGGCCACCTCGTGTCCCAGTGTCTGGGGCAGCGGCCCGACGGCGGATGCGCCGGAGCGATAATGCACGTCCGAATGACAGATCCCGGCGGCCTTGACGCGCACTAACACGTCGTGATCGCCGATTTCGGGCACGGGTACGTCGCGCATTTCCAGCGCCTTTCCAATTTCGATCAGTTGAACTGCTTTCACTTTGTCCTCCTCATTTGTAAGCGGCGCTCGATAGTTGCGCCTATTGATCGACAGTCACGTTGACTTCTTCAAATCCCAGTGCCAGGATAAAGTGCCGCAAGTAGGTCTTGGCGTTCTCCTCGGCCATCTCCAGGATGCCATCCTCCAGCGCGGCGTTGAGTATTTCTTCCTCGGCGGCCTTACGCGCATCCGTCTCCAGTTCTGGGTTCATTCCGATCACGCCGGTGTCGCGGTGGAAAATGTAGGATTGCTGGTTGTTCAGCGTGGCGACGAAGACTTCAGCCTCGGGCAGCGCCAGGTTGACCGTGCCGTCCGCCGCGACCGAGATATCTTTTTCCTCCAGTTTCCCCAGATCTACGCCCGCGATGACTTGCCCGTGCGCGACCAGGATCAGCTTGTCGCCGAAAAGAAAGGCGAATGGCCCTTGCCGCGATTCGGCGGTGATGACCTTCTCGATAGTATAAGAAGCGGTCTCCAGACGGCTCAGGTTTCGCACCTCGCGGATGATGGTCACCGGATCGGGGATGATGGTCGGCGTGGGCTGCGTGATGCGCTCGAATTGTTCCTGCAACGCGCGCTCCGCTTCCACCAGTGGCTGCGTCACTTGCTGGATTGAGCGCACTGTTATCACGCCGCCACCTACGACGGCGATGAGAATCAGGATCAAGATTACCGTGCCACAGTTCAGTCTAGGTTTTGATTCCATTATCGTTCACTCCTTGTAACTACTACTTAGCCCGCTCTAGCCGGGTCTGTGCCCCGGCGGGATTTGGAAATAAATAACCTACCTGCGCTGCTTCCGCCAGATTGCCAAATCCGGCGGGTTTAGCTCTGGAGCTGACGATCCAGAGCGAGCAGAATGGGTAAAGTATTTCTTTCTTAATCCCGGCGTCTTTTTGATTGACGGAGCCATTCTACCAGACTTAGCGTCAAAAAGAAAGCCAGGGCCAGGTCGGGGAAGAAGTAGGATGCGTCCACCAACCCGTGGGCCAAGAAGCTGACCATCGATCCCATCAGACCCAGCGCCAGCGCGCGGCGGTTTGGATCATCCAGCTTGCGCAGCGGCAGGGCCGAGCGCCAGAAGGTCACCTGGAGCCAAAGGCCAGCCGCCAGCCCTATGATTCCCAGCCGGGTGGTGTAGCTGAGCGCGAAGTTGTGTGCGTGCGAGAGATGCGGCTCCTGCCATGCGTTGGGCAGAATATAGCGGCCCCGGTACTGGTAGAGAAAATTATCGGGGCCCACTCCGAGCCAGAGGTGATCGCGTATCATCATCCACGAGGCACGCCAGAGCTGTAGCCGGAAGAAAAGCGTGCCGCTTTGAGGGTCCAGCATGTCGGCGAAGCGCGGCGTTTGCAGGAGCGGTATCAGGCCGATGGCGACCGCGACGACGACGCCCAGCGCGGCCCAGCGCCATCGGCCGCCCGCCCTTTTGGAGAAGGTCCCCAGCACCATGAGCGAGAGCGGGAGGCCCAGGAGGATCGCGCCCCGCGAGAAGGTCAGCAGCGCCGCGAGCGCCACGGGGACGGCGGCTATGCCGTAGACGAAGCGCCTTCGGCCCCGCCCGAAGGCCGTCACGCTCACCAGCAGCGGCAACGCCCGGCCCAGATAGAGCGCGGTGTTGTTGGGCGAGCCGTAGATGGAGCGCAGGCGGCGGAAGCCTTGCTCGGCGGTGATGACGTGGACGCCGAGCGTGTACTGCGCCAGGCCGATGAGTGCCACGCTGACGGCGCCCAGCGCGAATGCGTCCACGAGGCGCCAGATGGCCTTCTCGTCCAGGCGAACCGTGCGCAACATCAGGTAGAAGAGCAGCGGTTCCAGCACGGCGACGCGCAGTTCGCGCAGCGCGATGTGACGCTGCTGGGCGAAGAGCGCGGAGACGACCGCGACCAAAGCGAAAGCGATAGCGCTGGGTGCAGACTGTGTGATTGCGCCGCTTCGCTTAATTGCGCCGCTTCGCTTAGTTGCGGATTGCAGATTGAGGGCTTGTACATCTGTAAGCTTGCGAGCTTCTCTTATTCCCCACGAGAGTAAACAGAGGAGCAGCGATATTTCCGCCATCGAGAAGCTTTTGCCCATGAGGGAGCGGGGATGCAGGTAAAAGGGGGCGGTCAGCGCGACCAGCGCCAGCCCCAGATCGATCCGCAGCAGGATCAACGCGGCCAACGCCAGCCCGCTGATGAGCGTTAGCGGGCGCCAGGGCGAGAAATAAAACGCGGCGGCGAGCAAGATGGGGAATGTAGAATGTAGAATGGGGAATGGGAATTGCGGGATGGGAGTTCGCGTCGGTTTTGGTTCGTTTTTCTCCCATGCGATTGCTGCGCAGGCTAAACAAGCCAGTGGCAGCAGTCCCAGCCCTGTCGAGGCCCAGCGGTAAACGGTTGTGTCGTCCCTGTGGCTCACGCGCCAGCCGACGAGGGGCCATTGGTCCCATCCCCGGTCGGCGATGATCTCCGCGACGTGAGGCCCTTCCCCCAGCTTCCCGGCGACGTGGATGGTGGTCACCTGGGGCTCATAGTCGGGCGAGCTGAGCACGAGATAGGCACCGCGTTCCGTGCGTGGCAATCGATTGGCCGGCTGCCCATCCACGCTAATCCAGAGGTAGGCGCGATAGCTTCCGCGCCGCACCCGCAACGCCAGGTCGGTTCCCGTGAACGGGATGATGACGCGGTCGCTCCCGGTCATACTGCCGCTTTGACTGGGATCGGCGCCCAGCTCCGAGAACTCCCAGTCGCCCACCCATTCAGCCTCGTCGGCTGCGGCTTTGTGGAAGGCGCTATCGGCTTTTTGCAGCGCATGTTCCTCGGCCCTCAGCGTCAGCCCGATCATGACTAAGCTTATCAGTAAACCGAGCAGACAGATAAATGGCGAATGGCGATTTGTCATTTGTTCATTTGTTCATTTGCTGATTTGTGCATTCCAGCGAACTTTCCTCACGCCGCCCTCGTCGGTCACTTGATGCAGCTTGCCGTCTGTAATGTGGAGCAGATACAAGTTGCTCTGGTAAACCATAAGCAGTCGCTCGCCCTTTGGCCCCCAGGCTACTTCGGGATACTCGAAGCCGATCTCCCCCTCCGGTGGAAAGAGCCTTCGGCGGTCGGAGCCGTCGCGGTCCATCAGATAAAGATCGTAGCCGCTGGCCTGGCTGGCGTAGGGGCTGCGGGCGCGTCCAAAGAGGATGTGGTCACCCTGGGGTGCATAAGTCGGCGCGGCCCACATGCCGGCTTCGCTGGAGAGCTCTGCCGTGAGTGTCCCATCGGCGGCCAGTGTCCAGATGTCGAAGACGGGGCTGTCCTCTTCCGCCTCACCCGTCGGCGAGGGGCCGTGCAACGTGGTGGCGATGAAAGCTCCCTCCGGTGTCCAACTGACGGTGGGCGTCCAGACCCAGGGGGCGTAGGTGCGATAGGGCGGGAAGTGTGCCAGCGGCGTGCGTGCGCCGTCGTAGACGCGGATCAGGCCCACCTCGTCGGCGCGGGCGTAGGCCAGACTCTCACCGTCGGGGGACCAAGCGTAGGTGGTGCCCCACCAGCCGTAGGCGCCGCCACCGGTGGGCTCGATGAGGCGTCGCTGCCCGACCAGCCGCCCGTCATCGGGGCGCGGGCGGGCGATCCAGAGATCGTTGTTCCCCTTCCAGCCGGGATTCCCCTCGGCCCGCGCTCCGGTGGTGTAGGCGATGCGGCAAGCGCTGCCGTCGGGCTCGACTTCGCAGCCCGGTTCCCAGTCGGCCCAGAGGACGCTGTTCAATGGATCGTCTTCTGTAACCGTCAGCCGGATGGGCTCGGCGTTGGCGGCTACGGTGTCGATTATCCACAGCGTGTTGATGGGGGCGCTTTCCCCGCTCTCCGTGGGGACACGGGTGAAGAGCAGGTAGGATCCGTCTGATGAGAGCGTGAAGACACGCCCATCCAGGTCGCCGCTGTGAGTCAGCCGATGCTGGTTGAGGCTGGTATCTCGCATAATCCAGGCGTTGTGGTTGGCGATGAAAGCCGCGCTGCCAGAGATGGAGATCGGTTCTCGTTCCGCCTGGGCGCCGATGAGCAACACTTCGGTGCGGGGTTCTTGCAGTGTGACCTCGCGCACGAGTTGTCGGTTGACTGCGACGCCGTCTTCCAGCGTGATGCGGTAAGTCAACTCCTCGATACCGGTGACGCCGGGCTCCAGCAGTTTCGTCTCGCCGGCTGGCACGGATGCGTCGCGCACGGTGCGACGGTCGAAGGGAAGCTCGCGCTGTTCGGTTTCGGTGCGCACCTCGATGCGGACGACGCGGATGGTCATGCCGTCCTCAATGAAGGTGGGCTCCGATGGTGTCACGCGGTCGTCCTCATCGAGCGTGATCTCGGCCTCGGTGAGTAATTCGCGGACGGTGGGGGCCTCGGTGGCGATGGTGCGCGTCTCGCCGTCGGCGATGAG
>CAZANJ010000111.1:0-8136 GCA_964486415.1 uncultured Anaerolineales bacterium | reverse complement strand
ATCTACCAATCTCCCAGGAATCCACTCGTCGATATTGGCGTAAGTGACGAAGAAAGAGTAGACGTTCCACAGAGGGATCAAGAACTGGCGTCGCACCTCGTCCGCTTTGCCATATCCGAAAAGCAAGTTCTTTTCGGGCTTCTGGCGGGCGTAGAGCCAGCGCATCACGTCCACGCCCATCTGGTCGGCGGCCTCGTTGAACTCGATAGCATTGCCCCAGGACTTGTGCATCTCCCGCCCATCCTCGGCCAAGAGCAAGGCATAGCTGAAGCAGGTCTCGAAGGGCGGCTCGTTGACCAACACCGTCGACATCGCCAGCAGGCTATAGAACCAGTTGCGGAACTGACCGGGGAATGACTCGCTGATCCAATCGGCGGGGAACCATCTTTCCCAGTACTCCCGGTCGGTGCGATAGCGCAGCGTGCTAAAGCTGACAATCCCGGCATCGAGCCAGGGATTACCGACATCAGCAATGCGCTCAACCTCGGCGCCACACTCCGAGCACTCGATGCGCACCGCGTCGATCCAGGGCTTGTGTGGCGTATGGCCCTCGAATTCCTCCCATCCAGCTACAGCGCGCTCCTCCAGCTCGTGCTCGTCGCCGATGACCTCGAAGTGACCGCATTCCTCACATTCCCAGATCGGCAGCGCCAGGCCCCAATAGCGCTTCTTGCTGATCATCCAATCGTGCATGTTGCGCAGCCAATCCAGCTCCCGCTCCAGCCCGAAGGAGGGAATCCAGCGGATCTGACGGGTGACGTCCATCATATCGTGGCGCAACTCATCCATCGAGATGAACCACTCATCGACCAGGCGGAAGACCAACTCGGCGCCACAGCGCCAGCAGACCGGGTAACGGTGAGTATAATCCTCGACCTTGTAAAGGATACCTTTCGCCTCTAGATTTTCGAAGACCCGCTCGGCACTTTCGGCGACATCGGTGCCAGTGAAGGAGCCGAAGCCCTCAAGGAACTCACCCTCCTCGCTCAGCGGCGCGATAGCGGGCAGGCCAAACTCTTTGGACAACTCGAAGTCCTCAGCGCCACAGCCAGGCGCGATGTGGACGATACCGGTGCCCTCCTCCTCGCCCACTTCATCCCAGAGGATCACGCGGTGGGCCTGGGGGCCGCCCAGCTCTTGCTGAGCCTCCAGCTCGTCGAAGGGGCCTTCGTAGGTCAGCCCGACCAGGTCTTCGCCCTTCATCTCATCCAACACCTCATAAGCGCCCTCCAGGATGGGCAACGCGCCCTTGGCGAGATAGAAAATCTCATCGCCCTGCCGCACCTTGACGTAGGTCAGTTCCGGCCCCACCGCCGCCGCCACGTTGCTGGTCAGCGTCCAGGGTGTGGTGGTCCAGATCAGCAAACTCTCATTTTCGCGCCCGCGCAGCGGGAAGCGCAATGTGACGCTGGGATGAGTGAGCTCGCGGTAGCCCTCGGTGACGATCTCGTGCTGGCTGATGCCGGTGGCGCAACGCGGACACCAGGGCATGACATCGGTGCCCTTGTATAGCCAGCCCTTCTCCCAGCAGCGCTTGAGCATGGTCCAGATCATGTAGTTGTTCTCGGTGGAGAAGGTGAAATAGGAGCCGCCCAATTCTGGCATGCCGAGTCGCCCGACGATATTCTCGACGGTATCGGTCACCGGCCCCTCGGGACCCTCGACGGTGATGGCTTTCTTCGGCGTTTCCTCCATCATCTCGGCCAGCTCGCGCAGGAAATCGGTGTCGTTCCAGTCCATCCAATAGCCCAGGCGCTGGGATTGCTCGGTCTGGACAGCGGCGTAACGAAGTACGCGCTCCTTGCAGCGCCGCACGAACTCCGCGATGCCGTATTCCTCAATATCCTGCTTGGACTCGAAGCCCAGATCCTTCTCCACCTCGACCTCGACCCAGAGTCCCTGACAATCAAAACCGTTCTGGTAGCGCGTCTTGTAGCCTCGCATCGCCCAGTAACGGTGATACAAATCCTTATAGGCCCGGCCCCAGCCGTGGTGAACGCCCATCGGGTTATTGGCCGTTATCGGACCGTCAATGAATGACCAACGCGGGCTATCCTTACGCAGTTCTACCAACTTCTCGAAGGCATACGTCTCCTCCCAGAAATCAAGCACATCATGCTCCTGTGCAACAAAATTAACGGAATTAGGCACCGGTTTGAACATATCTCCTCCTAAGATTGACGAAAGCAAATCCCTACCCTATAATTAGACCCTAGTTCCCCCCAAAAGGAGGTGTATCATGCGCGTGCAAACAAAGGCAATCCGAGAGGGACGAACCCTCTATCTACTCGAAGAAGTGAATGTACCCGAAGGTCAACAAGTCTTCGTCACCATCGAAACCTCCCAGGTTGATGATGATGGCGATAAATCCGGCCCTTCTCAAGAAACGCTGGCTGATGTGCTGGGCTCAGAGAATGAAGAGAGGTCATTGGCCGAAAGCAAACGCCAGCGGGAAGCGCTCCTGGAAATGGCTCAGTCTAGTACAGCTTCCAGTGGGCTCACGGATGTCTCAGAGCGCCACGATTACTACATCTATGTCGAGCCTTATGAGCGAAGGCTGAAAGGTGAAAATGATTGACCCACAGCACGTCTTCGTTGATACCGGTGCGTTTTATGCCATCAAAGATCAAGACGACGCCCACCATCAGGAAGCAGTAGACTTTCTCATCAATTTCACCGGTCAGCTCGTCACCACAAATTTTGTAATTGATGAGACTGTCACGCTGGTGCTCCACAAATTGGGCTATAATGAAGCCCTAAAACTTGGTGAGGATCTGTGGGCAGAGAAGTATGCCCACGTCATCCAAGTCACCAAGGCCGATCAGCGCGCCGCCTGGGAGCTGTTCAAGGCATACGATGACAAAACGTTCAGCTTCACCGATTGCACCAGCTTCGCGGTGATGGACCGGCTGGGGCTGGAATATGCCTTTGCCTTCGACGCTGATTTCGAGCAGACTGGTAAGTTCACTCAACTTCCCAAGATGTAGCCCCGGCTCTCTCCCCCAACTCTACCACCAAGCGTTTGTTGATGCGCCCCTTGCTCTTGTAATCCACGATCTGCAAGGGGCCGACCTCCTCTCCTCAGTGTTGGCCACGTGGGTCCCCCCGTCGGCCTGCACAAGTCCACCCCCTCAATCTTCACCACGCCACGCCGCAGAGAATTCGTTAGGCTGTCCGCCGCCACCGGGGAAGAAAGCGGTGCGATCCAGAATCACACCATTGTCAGTCGTTTCGGTCACAAGGCCTCAAACTCTCGCAAGTAGCTGTCGGTGTGGTAAAGTAGTTCAGTCATTTTGCCTCCAAACCATACCAGAGTGTTTCCATATAATCGGTGCATCCCATGGCCCGCCAGAAATCCTGGGAAGTGGGGTTCTTGTGCGCCACCTGCAACTTGATGTGTGAGGCGCCTCGTTCGCGAAACCAGGCCCTTAGCGCCTCGAAGAGCGCCTCTCCCACTCCACGCCGTCTCGCTTCCGGATCGACGACGATGTCCGTGATATAGCCATATCGCTCCACCTCAAAAACCGGGACCTGATCTCTCAGCATGCCCATAATCTGGCCCAGGAATTCGCCCTCCTCCTCGGCCACGAAGACGCCCCAGTCATCGCTACCCCAAACGTGCTCGCTCAAGTACTCCTCCCAGGCCCGTTCGCCTTCCGGCGGCGGCAGAGGACGGAAACGCGGTTCCGCCTGAGCGTGGAAGTCCATCATCTCGCGCCAAAGCCGCAGCATCTGCGGCAGATCTTCCTGGGTACCGGCCCGGATCGTGAATGCCATATCTCCTCCAAAACGAAAAAAGCTCCCATCCCTAAAGGGACGAGAGCCACACTCCCGTGGTACCACCCTTTTTGCCCCACGAACGGGGCCTCTCTATCAGCGACCAACATCGCCGCATCCGGATAACGGGGGACGGGCCCGTCTGAGCTTACTGAATTGGTAAATTAGTAGACTGGAAAACCGGTAGATTGATGACTGGTTTCCCAGTTTCCCAATCTACTAACCTACCAAAGTACCAACCGTTCGGCCAGCGGCTCCGGAGTGATTTTCGGCGTGGCTACCGCGCCCGGCTTCCACCTCCCCGAGCTCTCTGAAGCGGCGCCCTCACGCCTACTCGTCTCCATCATCACCTTTGAAACACGGCGTGCATTATGCCACAGTAGTGATGAGATGTCAAGCTCCGCGCACTTCCTCGATCACGCGGCTCATCGACTTGTACCGCTCCACCCAGAGGCCGAGCAGCCCCAGGCGCCATCGGTACCCCGCGCCGATGGTCGGATCGGCCTCGCCGGCCTCCTTGAGAACATCACGCAGCGTCAGGCGGTGGAGGGCGTCGCTGACCACCTGCCGCTCCAGCTCCACGCCCCGCTCGGCTAAATAATCCAACACTTGCACCAGCGTGGCCCGACCGGTGAGCGGGATCATGCGGCTGAGGGCCGCCAGCACCAGCCGATCCTCCGGCGCAGCCTCCGCCCAGAGATAGACAAAATGGGCCTCGCCAGAAGCCAAGATCTCATCCAGCGCCGCGTTCACGTCCGCCACCGTGACGTAGGTGCGCTCCGTCCTGTTGTGCCGGTTGACCAGGCTGTGACAGAGCAATTGCATGAAATAAGGGTGACCGGCCGTCACCTGCCAGATCTTATCCAGCGCCAGATCGTCATACCGCATGCCATACTCCGCCACCGGCTTCTGCGTCAGCCGCATCGCTTCCGGCTTCTCCAGGAAGGCGATGTGGCGATAGAGGCTGATGTTGAAGAGCACGCTCCAATAATCGGAGGCCAACTCCTCCAGGCGATGGGTGCCACAGAAAATCACGCTCAGCCCCTCGACGTGTTGAATCAGGTGGCGCAGGAAGCCGAAGATCGAGGCCTCCAAATTGCCGCGCTCCACAGCCGCCTCAAGCTCCTCGAACTCGTCGAACATGATGAGCAGATGTCTATCCCCCAGCCGTTCGCGCACGCGGGCCAGGAATTTGTGCTCGAAGAAGCCCGCCGGACTTTCGACGAAATCCTCGTACATCGGCAGCTCCAGCTCGAAGCCGCGATCCTCCAGGGCGAAGGTGATCTCGGTCGCCAGGGCGAGGAAGAAATTCGGCAGGCCCGGATCGAGCCCCAGCGCCTGACCGTCGAGGTAAACGGGCAGGTAATCGTCGCCGAGGCGCACCGTGAGCTGCTTGAGCAAGGATGTCTTTCCCGTGCGCCGCTGGCCGATCAGCACCAGGTTGTTTTGATGGCGCGCGGTCAGGTTCTGCTGGACGAAGGCGATCACATCCTCGCGCCCGAAGAAGAGGGGTGAACCAGCATCCAGCGGCGTCCCCACCACGTAGGGGTTGGGAATGAACTGGAACTCTCCCTCAATGGAGAGCAAGCGCACGACGTCGGCGAAGTGTTCCACCTGATCGGGGCCGCGCGGATCGGTGTAGCGGATGATGAAACGGGCCCGGAACTGGTCGGCTCCCTCGGAGAGGCGCGGGCGAACGCGCAGCTCCACCCGCGTCTCCTCCCCCGGAGCGAGGCGGGCGACCTGGGCCGCGTCCTCCATAGCGGTGTATTCCGGTGCGGGCGCGAGGTTGATGTAGAGATTGACCGCCGCTCCGCGTCCCTCGTTGCGCAGCTTGAGGGCCAGGGAGACCACGTCATCCTGCCAGGTGTGGCGCGTGAGCAACTGGCAGACGATGTGAGCGCGGGCTTGCAGCTCACTGATCGCGCCGGTCACAACGGTCAGCCAGCTCTCGGCGATGCGCCGCATGACGGGACGGTCGGCGCTGTCCAGATCGGTGCGTGCTTGATAATCCACCCGCCGCAGCCGCTCGACCGCGCTGGCCAGGTAGGATAGCTTGTCCTGGGAGGTGTCGACGCGCTCGTGGGCGTGCAGCGCCTCCGCCACCGAGTGGAGCCCGGATAGTGAGTGTGCCAACTCGCGGAAAGGCCCGCGCTCCTCCAATTCCCCTATCCGTTCCAGGGGCTCCAGGAGGCGCATGATTTGATTGATGGAACCGGCGTTTAGGGCGGACTGGCAGAGCTGATAGACTATCAGCCCATCGGAAGCATGTTGCCAGTTATGGCTTTCCTGTTTTTCCAGTTGGGCTTCCAACTGGGAAATGATGATGCGCAAACCAACCGGCAACACCTCCGGCTCAAATTGTCCGGTGACGAGGTATCCGAAGCCCTCGGTAAGTTTGGCTATTGGTTTCGCGCCGACATTTTCCAGGACAGCCGACAGGTTATCGAGCAGGCTGGCCGCGTCTGGATCATGGCCTGCGGCCTGGGCCAAGCTATGCAGTTCGATCAATGCGGCTTCCGGATCGGAGAGCAAGCTCTTGGAGAAGGCCTCGGCCCTTCCGGCGGGCGAGTTGCGGTAATCCTCCAACTGTCGCTCGGCCTCCCGTCGGCGCCGCGCCTCATCCTGCTGCTCCTTGATCACGCGGGCCACGTGAATCGCGGTGCCGGCCTGATCGGCCAGGCCGGTCAGCAAGGTTCGATCCTCGCGAGAATATCCCAGCCCAGAGAGGCGCGGGCCGAGGGCCAGGACGCCGGTTAAACTGGTGCTCTCCCCTCGTGGCGCGAGCAACGGCACGAGCAAGGAGAAAGTATCCCCTTTCCCCAGCGGAACCGTGCGACCGTCCGATAATTGGCCGACATCCACGGCGCCCAGGGGCAAGCGCGAGGGTTGGTGAGCGGCTTCAATCTGCGGGGCATGTGGGGAATGATCGAGCGATTCGGTCCTCTGGAAGCCTCCCCGCGAATCGCGCAGATAGACCGCGCCGTGGGTGATGTGCAGCAGATCGGTCGTGCGCTCGACGAGCACGCGCAACAGCTTCGGCAGCTCGATGATGGTGCGTATCTCGCGCGAGAAGTTGGTGAAGGCCTGGCGGAAGTCCACTCGCTCCCGATAGAAGCGCCGATCGATGAATTCTTGCAGGCGGCGACGCAGAGGACGGAAAAGTGCCGCGATAGCCAGCGTGGAGAGGATGATCGCCACATCGGATTGCTGGCCCGTGATGGCGCGAAAGATGCGCTGGAACACGAAGACGCCCCCAAAATAGAGCACCGCCAGCGAGCCCGTCAGTGTGCTGTAAACCATCGTGCGCTCGATGATGGGGTCGATGTCCCATAGACGATAGCGCAGCAGGGATGCGCCGATGGAAAGGGGCATCAGGAGCAACAGAAAAGCAGCGACGGGATCGGCGATCAAGTGATACAATAGCCAATGTGAGCCATGCCGCTGGAGCTCGGGGAATAAGCTGGGCGGAATTCTAAACCCCAGAAATCCTACCACAGCCGCGATCAAGCCGAACATCACCCACTTGGTCTGCTGACGCTCGACCGGGCCGGAGACGCGCAGGTAACGGTAGACCTGGGCGAATACTCCGGTGTCGAACCAGCCCCCCATGATGATCCAGAAACTGATGCCCCGCAGGCGATGATAGGTTTTCTTGGCCACGCTCACATATGAGGAGCCCAGGAAGGCCAGGAAGCGCAGCGGCAAGGGCAAGGTGTTGGGATCGAAGGTGACGGGAGGAAAGAGCGACCATGCCAGCAGCCATCCTATCCAGATGAAAGAGAGCGTGCGCGTCCAGCGGGGCACGAATTTCCCATCCGGGAAGAGAAAGAAAACTAGAAGGAGCGACCAGAAGCCCGTATTGCGGACGAGCAACACGGGCAAGCGCCATCCAGGATGGGTGATCTGCAAGGTGTTCAAACTGGGGGCGATGGCCGCGCCGAAGGTCAGCAGGGTGGTGGAGACGAGTAGCGCCATCCGGTCATTCGACTTGCGCCTGAAGATCGCCACGGCGGTGAAGGAGAAGACCAGCATGGTGAGGACGTCGAGCGCGATTGTGTATCCGACATAGAGCTTCAGGCTCAGGCCAAAGCGTTGAAGGGCCTCAACCCCGGTCACCGGGAAGGTGTGAACCTGATGGCGGAAGTGGACACCGATGGAGACGATGAAGACGATCAGGGTCAGAATAGCAAGCGCCAACCAGCCTGCGCGAACCAGAAGCACCCGCGCGGCAAGGTTGAGGATGATGCGGCGATATTTGGATAAGCGTGGTTTTCGCTCAGATTTCACACAGACTCCTTTTTACCCTCACCCTAGCCCTCTCCCTCGCAGGGAGAGGGAACATAGCCCCCTCTCCCC
>CAZANJ010000110.1:0-8170 GCA_964486415.1 uncultured Anaerolineales bacterium | reverse complement strand
CCGGCTGCGACTCTCTTGTGCAAAAGATACCCTCGACTCGTCGATGGGTATCGTGACTGATGAAGATGCTGGCTTCCAGCTCCTTGTTGAGCTCCTTGCTACCCCTCCAGTCTCTCCATCATCTCCAAGGCGGTTCTCATTGCTCTCTCGGCGTCATTACCGTGACTCACCGGAGCCCCAAAGATTGCCAGGATACCATCGCCCCATTTACCCCCTCAAAAGATTCCAGAGGCGCTGCACGAGGCTGGGATGCATTTTTTGGTGCAGTCTCTTCGTCATCGGGAAATCCGGCGCTATCTCCTGGAGAATCTCGTAGTACTTCTCGGCCTTTTCGATCTCCCCTATCTCAAAGAAGTATACCCCTACCAGACCCATGAAGTTCGCTACCTCCGAGATGTGGAATAGATTTCGGTTTGGATAAAGCAGCTTCAGGTCGAACTTGTGCTCTAATATCTCCGCCACCTTCTCATATTCGCGCTTGGCGAGACATATCTCGGCGTAGTTCAAGCGTGCGAAAAGATAATCGGGATTGCGTTGGTAGTTCTCTCGAACTATCTCTTCCGCTTTCTTACGCTGATCGGTCCGAGAATACGCTACGCTGAGGTAGTTGTATAAAACCGGTACATCGGGATACTTCTCCACCAATTCGAGTAGCTCAGGTAACGCCTTGCGCGGTCGTCTTTGAGAATCATAGTGAAGCCGCTCAATATTGTCCTGCACCCGGCTAGGGAGCCGCTTGTACCGGCGGTTGTGAATCGGCTCTGTCGTGATCTTGTATTTAAGCAATTGAATCGTGTTCGGCAGATCCAGTGCTTCTCGACTCGATGGTCTCGTTCGTCTCTTCGACATCTTAGTGAGTTGTATCCTTCATCCACAGCTTGTGAGTAACGGCATTCAACGTCAAGCTGACTGTAAACTTGCCGTTTGCGAACTTTCAAACCTGCAAACTAGATCAGAAAACCTTCTGGAAAAGGATCATCCGGCGTGACTGCGAAGCGATGCACTCCGGTGACGTGTGCGCTCCCTCGCACCTGCGGTACGACCGCGGGCAATTCCCCCACCATCGTCTCCTCTACCAAGCGCCCCTCGAAGGTGGTGCCCAGAATGCCGGTGTTGACATAGTCCTGATTGAGGGCCAACTGCCCGCGATGATGGAGTAAGGCCATCTTGGCCGAGGTGCCCGTGCCGCATGGCGAGCGGTCTATGTGGGAAGCGCCGTAGATCACGGCTGAAGAACCTTTAAGCCCATGTTCGTCCTCGCCGCCGGTGTAGAACTCGGTCACGTCCACCGTGGTGACCTCGGGGCGGGTCGGATGACGGACGGTCAACTGCGCGTTGGCCTCGTCGATGATGGTCATGCCCAGCTCGATCAGCCGCCTGGCGTTCTCCGGTTTCAGCTCCAGGCCGATCTGATCGGCCGAGACCATGGCGAAGAACCCGCCCACGCAGACGGTATCCACCTCAATGCGCCCCAGGCCGGGCACGTCCAGCGGTTGAACTTCGCGGTAGAGGAAGGAGGGGGCCAGTTGAATAGTCACCGACTCCACGCGGCCTCCCTGCACGTGGGCGGTCGCCGTGGCCGGTCCGGATGGCGTGTCTATCGTCACCCGGGTCTCCGGCCCGACGGCCTCCACCGCCCCGGCCTCGATGAGGGTGGTCACCGCGCCGATGGTGGCGTGGCCGCAGAGGTAGGGATAGCGGCGGGCGTCCATGTAGATCAGCCCGAAGTCCGCGCCCTCGCTCACCGGCTCTGTGACCAGGGCGGCGATCATGTCGCGATGACCGCGCGGCTCCCTGGTCAGCTGTAGCCGAATGTGATCCCACTCGCGGATGAGATAGAGGCGCTTGTCGGCCACCGTCTGGCCGGGGATGGGCGGGACACCGCCGACGATCAAGCGCGTCGGTTCGCCGGCGGTGTGGGAGTCTATGGTGATGATTTGATCGGGGAGCAGTTCCAGCAGCTTCTGGGCGCTGTTTGTTATTCGCTGTCTACTTTTCACGTTTGGTACCCAGATAGGCCTCTTGGACCGAGGGATCCTGGAGCAGATCTACCCCCTTGCCCTCGCGGATGATTCTTCCCGTCTCCAGTACGTAGGCCCGGTCGGCCACGGAGAGGGCCTTTTTGGCGTTCTGCTCCACCAGCAGCAGGGTAGTGCCCTCGGCGTTGATGTCGTTGACGATGCTGAAAATCTCGTCCACCAACATAGGGGCCAGTCCCAGCGATGGCTCATCCAGCAGCAGGACTCCGGGATGTGCCATCAGGCCGCGCCCGATGACCAACATCTGCTGTTCGCCTCCGCTAAGGCTGCCGGCGTACTGCTGCTTGCGCTCTCTGAGGCGCGGGAAGCGGGTGTAGACGTGTTCCAGGTCTTCCTCGATGGCCTCCTTGTCGCGGCGCAGGTAAGCCCCGATGCGCAGATTCTCCTCCACGTTGAGGTTGGCGAAGACCTGTCGCCCTTCGGGCACTTGGATGATGCCCTCGGCCACGACGTTGTAGGATTTATCGGGCAATTGCTCACCCTGATAGATGATTTCGCCTTTGTGGTATGGCACCACCGATGAGACGGCGTTCAACAGGGAGGATTTCCCGGCCCCGTTGGCGCCGATGATGGTCACCACTTCTCCCTTATCCACGTGGATCGAAACGCCTTGCAAGGCTTGAATGCCGCCGTAGGCGACGTAGATGTCCTTTATCTCCAGTAACGCCATGGCTTAATCCTCCTCCGTTCCCAGATAGGCTTCGATTACCACCGGATTGGATTGTACTTCGTCCGGTGTGCCCTGGGCGATGGTGCTGCCAAAGTCGATGACCACGATGTTGTCGGCCAGACCCATCACTACCTCCATGTGGTGCTCGATGAGCAAAATGGTCAGGTCGAAGGTCTGGTGAATCTCCTCGATGAAGTCCATCAAATCCACCGTCTCGTCGGGGTTCATACCGGCCGCGGGCTCGTCCAGCAGCAGCAGCCGGGGCTCCTGGGCCAGGGCGCGGGCGATCTCCAGGCGCCGTTGATGTCCATATGGCAGGTTTTTGGATTGCTCGTGGGCGCGATCCTTGAGCCCTACCAATTCCAGCAGACGCCAGGTGCGTTCGGCCAGGTCTTTCTCCTCTTTCTGGCGGCGGGGTGTGGGGAACAGACCTTCCCAGATGGAATAGCTGGCGTAACGGTGGCAGGCCGTGCGCACGTTGTCCATCACGCTGAAATCGGAGAAAAGGCGGATGTTCTGGAATGTACGGGCGATGCCTTTTTGGGCGATCTTATGCGTCATCATACCGCTGATCTTTTCTCCGTCGAAGTATATCTCTCCCTGCGAGGGCTCGTAGATACCGGTGATGATGTTGAAGATGGTGGTCTTCCCCGCGCCGTTGGGGCCGATGATGGCGTACATCCCGCCCGTCTCCAGCTGGTGGGAGAAGTCATTCACTGCCCGTACACCGCCAAAGTCTTTGGTGAGATTTTGAATTTCTAGCAGAGGCATAGGGGTTATTTCTCCTTTTGTTCTGAGCCTGATTTTGTGAACAGGGCTTTCACGTTAGCTGGCGTGAGTTCCCAAGATCCCATCAAACCCTCGGGGCGGGCGACCATGATCAAGACTACCAGAGCGCCGTAGGCGACCAGGCGCCAGGCCTGGGCCGTGCGGAGCAATTCCGGCAGCGAGGTGAGCACGATGGCCGCGAAGACCGCGCCTGTGAGGCTGTGCATTCCCCCGAAGATGACCATCACGATCAGCTCGGTGGATTTGATCATGCCGAACATCGATGGCTGGATAAACCCGACGTAATGGGCCAGCAGTCCGCCCGATAGCCCGGCCAGCGCGGCGTTGATGGCGAAGGCGATCTGTTTGTAACGGAAGGAGTCGATGCCGATTGATTCGGCGGCCAGTTCGTCCTCGCGGATAGCCACGCAGCTGCGCCCGTGACGTGAACCGACGTAGTTGGCTACCAGCCATAGTGCGAGGGCGGCCGCGATCAGGACGACGGGAAGGTTGGTATAGGTGGTGATGCGCGGGATGCCACGGGAGCCGCCGGTGATCTTTTCCAGATTCTCCACCAGCAGCCGCACGACCTCGGCGAAACCCAACGTCGCGATGGCGAAATAGTCCCCCTTGAGCCGCAGGGTGGGGTAGCCGATCACGAAGCTGGTCAAAGCGGAGACCACCATCCCGGCCACCAGGGCGAGTATAAAGGGGGTCGAGTATTGGGTGGTGAGGATGGTGGCCGTGTATGCTCCGACGGCCAGGAACCCCGCTTGCCCAAAGTTAAACAGCCCGGTGAAGCCCGTCATCAGTGATAGCCCCAGCACTGCCAGGAGGTTGATGCCGATCAAAATTAAAATACCGATGTAATACTCTGACATGTTTCTGTCTCCCTATGCCTTTTCCCCGGTAACCGTGCCCATCAATCCACCGGGTCTGACGAGGATGATGATGATCATCAGCGCGTAAGAGAACAGATCGCGGAAAGCGGAGGATACGAAGGCCGCCGCGAAAGTCTCGGTTACACCCAGTATCATCGCGCCCAGCACAGCCCCAGGCAGGCTCCCCAGACCGCCTACTACGGCGGCGATAAAGGCCTTGAGGGTCAGAATACCCATCTGGGGCCAGACGGTGTACTTGATGCCGAACAACACCCCTCCCAACCCAGCCGAGGCGCCGGCCAAAAAGAAGACCAGGGCCACGATCATGTCGGGGTTGATGCCCATCAGACCGGCCACCCGCATGTTGTAAGACGTGGCCCGGATGGCGTCGCCTATGCGTGTGCCGTAAATGATCCAGGTCAAAAAGGCCATCGATATGGCCGCGATCACAAAAATGATGATGTCTAGTCGCCCGATGCTCAGGTCCCCTATCATAATAGGATTGATAGGAAAGACCTCCGGATAGGTGCGAAAGTTGGGGCCGATGGTGACGATGGTGAAGTTCTCCAGGAAGATCGAGGCTCCCAGTGATGAAATCATCAGATACAACAGTGGAGAGTTGCGTATGCGGATCGGACGGTAGGCCAGGCGCTCGTTAATGATGCCCAACAGTCCGGCTCCAATCATTGACAAAGGCAAGGCTACCCAGAAGGGCACTTTCAGCAGTGTCAGCGCGAAGAATCCGAAGTAAGAACCTATCATCAGCACGCCGCCGTGAGCGAAGTTCGAGAACTTCAAGATGCTGTAGACTAGTGAATAGCCCACGGCGATCAGGGCGTAGACGCTGCCGATGGAGATGCCATTGATCACCTGTTGCAGTATTGTGTTCATCTGAACCTCCTTGAGGAGTAGTGGACAGATGGACGGGAAAAGCACGTCTGGGAGGAGAGTGCTCTCCCCTCCCAGACGGATGTCCAGTCTATTCCATAGGCTCAACTATTGTGTAGTACTCGAACGCGCCATCCTTGACTGTCATGATGACGGCCGACTTGCCGATGGGGTTGTGGGTCTCGGGGTCGATGCTGATGTTGCCAGTGAAACCCGGAACGGGGTCGATCTGCTCCAGAGCGTCGCGGATCGCCGTCGGGTCGGTGGAGCCGGCCTTCTCGATGGCAGCGGCCAGCACCATCACTGCGTCGTGCGTCATGATGGCGTTGACCTGGATGTCCTTGCCATACTCTTCCTCATAGGCCGCGCGATAGTCCTGCACGTTCTCGGCGTTGACGTTGGTGTGGTCCACGAAGTAGCATCCTTCCACCGCCGAGGCCGCCATCTCCAACAGCGTGGGGGATGGCCAGCCATCGCCGCCAATGAAGGGTACCGTGATGCCCAGGTCGCGGGCCTGCTTGGCCGCCAGGGCGACCTCCTTGGCCAGGAAGGGCATGATGATCACGTCCGGCTCGGCTTGCTTGATCGAGGTCAACTGAGCGCGGAACTCGACATCGCCGGTCTTGAAGGCCTCATCGGCCACCAGCTCGCCGCCCAGCTCCTCCCAGCGCTGCACGAAGAAATCGCGCAGGCCGACGGAGTAGTCGGAGCTGATCTCGTAGAGCACGGCCGCCTTGCGGGCATCTAGATCACTGAAGGCGAAGTCGGCCATCACCTTGCCCTGGTAGGGATCGGTGAAGCAGACGCGATAGGTGTACTCCATCAACACGCCCTCTTCCGGCTGGGTGACGCGCGGGTTGGTGGCGTAGGTGCTGATGACGGGCACCTGATTCTCCTCGGCGATGGGGGCCACGGCGATGTTGGCGCCGCTGCTGTTGGTGCCGATGACGGTGACCACATCATCCTCCGTGATCAGGCGCTTGACCACGTTGACCGACTCTAGCTGATCGCTCTTGTTGTCGTAGTCGATCAACTCGAACTTCCGGCCACCCAGCAAGCCGCCTTCCTCGTTGATCATGTCCATCGTGAACTGGGTGCCGTTGCGGCTGGCCTCACCCCAGAGTGCCCAGTCGCCGGTCAGTGCGCCGAACCACCCGACCTTGATCGGTTCCAGATCCTCTGCTGGTTCTTCCGCTTCTTCCGCTGGCGCTACGTCGCCCATCGGCTCGAGCACTTTGTAGAACTCGAAGTCGCCGTCCTTGATCGTCATAATGACGGCGGACTTGCCGAGCGGGTTGTGGGTCTCGGGGTCAATGCTGATGTTGCCAGTGAAACCCGGAACTGGGTCGATCTGCTCCAGGGCGTCGCGGATGGCCGTGGGATCGGCGGAGCCGGCCTTCTCGATGGCGGCCACCAATACCTTCACTGCGTCGTGCGTCATGATGGCGTTGACCTGGATGTCCTTGCCATACTCTTCCTCATAGGCCGCGCGATAGTCCTGCACGTTCTCGGCGTTGACGTTGGTGTGGTCCACGAAGTAGCATCCTTCCACCGCCGAGGCCGCCATCTCCAACAGCGTGGGGGATGGCCAGCCATCGCCGCCAATGAAGGGTACCGTGATGCCCAGGTCGCGGGCCTGCTTGGCCGCCAGGGCGACCTCCTTGGCCAGGAAGGGCATGATGATCACGTCCGGCTCGGCTTGCTTGATCGAGGTCAACTGAGCGCGGAACTCGACATCGCCGGTCTTGAAGGCCTCATCGGCCACCAGCTCGCCGCCCAGCTCCTCCCAGCGCTGCACGAAGAAATCGCGCAGGCCGACGGAGTAGTCGGAGCTGATCTCGTAGAGCACGGCCGCCTTGCGGGCATCTAGATCACTGAAGGCGAAGTCGGCCATCACCTTGCCCTGGTAGGGATCGGTGAAGCAGACGCGATAGGTGTACTCCATCAACACGCCCTCTTCCGGCTGGGTGACGCGCGGGTTGGTGGCGTAGGTGCTGATGACGGGCACCTGATTCTCCTCGGCGATGGGGGCCACGGCGATGTTGGCGCCGCTGCTATTGGTGCCGATCACGGTGACCACATCATCCTCCGTGATCAAGCGCTTGACCACGTTGACCGACTCTAGCTGGTCGCTCTTGTTGTCGTAGTCGATCAATTCTAGCTTCCTACCGCCCAGGACGCCGCCTTCCTCGTTGACCATATCGATGGTGAACTGGGTGCCGTTCCGGCTGGCCTCACCCCAGAGCGCCCAGTCGCCGGTCAGTGCGCCGAACCACCCGACCTTGATCGTCTCTTCTTCGGCGGGTTCCTCTTCAGGCTCTTCTTCGGCAGGTTCTTCGGCGGGCTCCTCTTCTGGGGCCTCAGTGGGGGGAGCTTCAGTCTGTTGGGGGCCGCAAGCAGCCAGGCTGACTAGCGTGGATAGTATCACTATCAACGCCAACATGGACATCGTCAGTTTCTTATACATTTTCTTCTCCTCTCTATGTCTGATTGGTTCAAGGCCAAATGGCCTTGAGATAGCGGTTGTTTTGATCTCTCATTCTGATATTTCTGTCCCTAGGCACCTCCTTTTTTGGCTTATGACCGTTTGGAAAAGCTCTATCTTCAGGAAATGTAGGGCAGGTTTCCATACCTGCCGGATTTCTTCGCCGCTTCCGCTGGATTGCCAAATCCGGCGGGTTTAGCTCTGGATCTGGCGATCCAGAGCGAGCAGAGTGGGTAAATTATTTCTTTCTGAATCCCCTTCCATACCTGCCGGATTTCTTAAATGTCGGACCCTAACGCGATGGATATTTTGTGGGCGGTGTCCATCACCATAGGAGCAAGGACCGTTTCCATCTCCTGGCGTGATGAGCGGGCAACGGGGATGGATATATTTATCGCGGCTACGATTTCATTGTTATGATTTCTAATCGGCGCTGCCA
>CAZANJ010000109.1:0-8175 GCA_964486415.1 uncultured Anaerolineales bacterium | reverse complement strand
CGCAGAAAGCCTCTGGTGGCCTCTGGAGGGCCTTGGAACCGCTACGATTTCCCCTCATGATTTCTTCTTCCACCGGCACAGCGCGTTGCATCGCCTGGGGACCGCCGTCCTCGTAGTGGCTGACCTCCATAGAGTGCATGGTAGCGAAGCTGACCGAGTGCCCAGCGCCGTTGGCTGGATGTATCAAGATCAAGGAGCGGCTTGTGTGGTGAAATTTGCTTGGGGATGGGGAGCGCGATTTAGTAGGCGCCGAGTTCTCGCAATCTGGCATCGTCCAGCCCGAAGTGATGGGCGATTTCGTGGCGCACGACACGGCGGACCATTGCATGAACCTCTTTCACTGTCCGGCAGCGCATCTCAATCGGCTTCTGGTAGATACTTATCTTATCCGGCAGCACCAGGCCGTAACTGCGCGTGCGTTTCGTCCGCGGGACGCCGTGATAGAAGCCCAGAAGTTGCGCCGGATGGCGCACCTTGGCACGCTGGAGAGTCTCTGGGTCAGCCCAATCATCGATCACCACATCGACGTTGTCCAGTTTCTCTTGGATGTATGGGGGGAGGTCGTCAAGCGCCTCGGCGACGAGGCGTTCAAATTCGTGGCGGTTCATGGCGAACACATTATAACATTGAACCACTAACTTTCCCATTCCCAACACAAGCGTTGACCAATTCCCATACTTGTTCTATAATGTTTCAAGGGGCGGGTGTTACAGTTTCTTCCTGGAATGATTTAGCTTGACCAGGCACAAACCGAGGACGGTTTGTGTGTAAAGTGGTTTGGTCAAGTCCATAGGGAGGGATTATGTTCTCCCATAAATGTAGCGACACAGTGACGATTAACCGCTCCTACTCACCTCTCGTGCGATTCACCCTCATCGTAGCGGTATATTGGCTGAGCCTTTATTTTTTGACCAAGGTCGCGCTCGCTTTCACGAGCCCGGGACGTAAACTGGTTTGTGTCAGCCTCGCTCCTCACATCGCTGATCGTGGCCCTCGGATGCTCAGTAGTGGTGACGGGCCGAGGATAGGAGCGGGCGGCAGTTTCTATCCCGGAATACCTTGGAGATGGTTATAGAGCCGGATGGGTCGCCCAGCATGGCGAGAGACTGATAGTTTACGGCTCAACGGTCTCGAGGCTGTGACCCGCGCGGCGGATGATTTTCCCAACGTGCGCGTGGTGATCCTCTCGAGGCACGCTAACGAGGAGTATGTATTGCGGGCGCTCAAGGCCGGCGCGGGCGGGAGGTATTGCAGTTGATCGCGGAGGGTAAGACGAGCAGGGAGATCGCTTATGCTTTGGACATCAGTGTCAAGACGGTGGGCACACACCGCACAAGGCTGATGAAACGGCTTGTAATTCATGACATCGCGGGCCTGGTTCGCTACGCGATTCGAATGGGATTGGTGGATCTAGAACAATGAATGATGAATCAATTAACGTCTTGATGATTGAGGATAACCCCGCTGAAATCTCCTGGATGCAGGAGATGTTCATCGAAGCGACCGGGGCCTCTTTTAAGTTGGTGCATTCAGCCCGGCGTCTTTCGGAGGGAATGGAGTGGTTGGCCCAGGGCGACATCGACGTGGTACTGTTGGACTTGATGTTGCCGGATAGCGAGGGGCTGAGTACCTTTGATCAGGTGCGCGCCGAGGCTCCACGAGTGCCCATCATTGTGCTAAGTGGCATGGATGATGAATCGCTGGCCCTGAAAGCTGTGCGCAAGGGGGCGCAGGATTATCTAGTCAAGGGGCAGGTGAGCAGCGGCTTGCTATCTCGTTCCATACGATACGCCATCGAGCGTAATCGCACCGAGGAGGCGCTCAAGCGGCGCGCTGCCCAGTTGGCGCTGTTGAACGACATCAGCGGAAGAATCGTCTCCGTGCTGGATTGGGAGAGCGTCCTGGAGCGAGCTGTGACTATGGTGCAGGAGACCTTCGGCTACTACAACGTGGCTATTCTCACCCTGGAGGAGGAAAGGGATGAACTGATAGTACGGGCCTCAACCGGCATTTTAAGCGATATCTTTCTCTCAAACCCACGGGTTGAGTTGGGAGAGGGCATGGTCGGCTGGGTCGGCCTCCACTGCGAGACACTGCTGGCCAATGATGTGTGTGAGGCATCGCAGTACATGAACCCAGCTCCGGATATGATAGAGACCCGTTCCGAGCTGAGCGTCCCGATCAGGATGGGAGGGAAGGTCGCGGGCGTCATCGACCTTCAGAGCCCGGAGTTGGATGCCTTCGACGACAACGATGTGATGGTGGTGGAAACGCTGGCCGATCAGATCGCTGTGGCGATTGAGAACGCGCGGCTCTACCAGGCGGCGCGGCAGGTGGATCGGCTTCAGGTGCTCAGCGATTTGGATCAGGCCATGGCGACTACGCTGGACCCAGACGAGGTAGCGGAGATCACATTACAGCAAATTGCCACTGCGCTGGATGTCTCGATGGGGGTTTTATTAATTCTCTCACCCCAGGCGGGCATCGATCCCACCCAGGTATTCGTTCTGGAGCAGGGCTGGGTGGATATGACCTTCGAGAAAGAGGATCAGTCGAGCCTGCAAAACTTTATGCAGCGCTGGGATGGCCAACAGGAAGTTGTCTCGCTATCCGGTGCCGAGTTGCTCGACATCTGTGCCGAGGGCCATGTTAATGTAGCAGGGGATTGGGGCGAGCATGGCCTTCTCGCTCCGATCTGGGGCGAGAGGGAGGTAGTCGCGGTTTTGGTTCTGGGAGGGCGGCCTTCCCAGCATCCCTTCACTAACGAGGATAGAATGCTGGTGCAGATGACCGTCAGTCGGGCCGGGCAAGCGATGCAGAACGCACAGCTTTATCAGGCCAGTCGGGACAATTCAGAGCGATTGGCTACGCTCAATGCCATCAGTGCCGCTGCCGTCTCCTCACTCGATCTGGATAAGATTTTGCAGCAGGTTTTGGAGATGACGTGTCAGGCACTAGACGCGGTCGAGGGATCGATCCTACTGCATGAGCCTGATGTGGATGAGTTGCTATTCGCCATGACTTCGGCCGAAGATGGGAACGAGCTGCGCGGCAAGCGCATACCGCTCGACCATGGCATCGCTGGCTGGGTGATGAAGCACGGCGAGGCGATCTACGTGAGTGACGTGAGTCAGGACCCGCGTTGGTATGACGGCGTGGATGATCTCACGGGGTTTGAAACGAAATCGTTGGCCTGTGCGCCCTTGGAACATCAAGGAGAGATCGACGGGGTAATTGAAGTCGTCAACAAGCGTGATGGCGAGTTCACCGCCGAGGATCTGAGTTTGTTGGAGGCCGTGGCATCCATAGCTGCTTCAGCCATGGAGAACGCTCTGCTCTACGACGAGCAGAGAGAGCTACTTCGCGAGCGGGAGGAGACGCAGGCCCAGTTGATTCACGCCGAGAAGATGTCGGCCTTGGGGCGTCTGGCGGCTTCGATTGCTCATGAGATCAATAATCCGCTCCAGGCGGTGCAAGGATGTCTCACGCTGGTCGACGAGGAGATACACGCCGATGGGCGCGAGGAGAAGCTGAATCGCTACCTGGGGATCGCTGAGAGCGAGATCGAACGTGTCTCCGGCATCGTGCGGCACATGCGGGATTTCTATCGTCAGTCTGGGAAGGGTTTCCGGCCCACTGAAGTTCAGTCTGTGTTGGATAGTGTACTGACGCTGTCCCATAAGCAGTTGCAGCACGCCGATGTAGTCGTCGAGCGGGACTGGGAGGATGATTTGCCCATGATCCAGGCCAATCCCGATCACCTCAAGCAGGTTTTCTTGAACCTTGTCATCAACGCCATCGACGCCATGCCGGAAGGCGGCGTGTTGCACCTGCGTACACGGTTGGATCGTATGAAGCCTCACAGTGGGGGGCGCTCAGTGCCGGCAGTGAGTGTTGAGTTCAGCGACACCGGAATTGGTATGTCGGCGGAAGTACAAGAGCATTTGTTTGAGCCTTTCTTCACCACCAAGGAGGAGGGATCGGGTTTGGGCCTCTCCATCAGTTATGGTATCATTCAATCCCACGAAGGGAGGATTGAGGTGGAGAGTCAGGAGGGAGAGGGGACAACGTTTGTCATTCAGTTGCCGGTTTATTTTTGAAAGGAGTTGCTCGTGGTTTCCCCAGCCAAGATTTTGATTGTAGATGATGAGCCGTCAGTTCGCTTTTTCTTGCAAGAAGCACTTGCCCGTGATGGGCACGATGTGGTGACCGTAGAGAGCGGGGAGGCTGCACTGGAGTACAGCGAGAGCCAAGAGTTCGAGCTGGCGCTGCTCGACTTGAAATTGAAGGGTATGGACGGCATAGAGGTGTTGAGGGAGATGTCGCGGAGATCTCCAGACACGGCCGTCATCGTGCTCACCGGTCACGCTTCCCTGGAGACGGCGGTCGAAGCGCTACGTCAGGGGGCTTATGATTACTTGTTTAAGCCCTGCAAAACGGACCAACTGCGTGAAAGTGTACGCTTGGCTCTGATAGAGCATCGGCGAGATGTGCAGCAGCGCGAGGTGCTGACCAAATTAAAGCGCACTCTGATCGATTTGGAGGATGTGCCTCCTTCGGTCCCCGAATCTTTGTCTCCCTCGGATGGGGCGGATGATTCTGAGGATCGCTTTCTGCGACAGAAGGGTTTAACCGTGGATAAGGTGCGGCATTTGATCACGCTTGATGGTCATTTGCTAGAACTCAGTTCTACTGAGTTCGATATTCTGGTCTACTTGATCCGCAAGTATCCCAATGTTGTTTCTCCGGAAGATCTGGTGCGCGAGGTACAGGGTTACGACAGTGACCCCTGGGAAGCGAGTAATATCATACGTTCTCATATCTATCGTATTCGGCGGAAGATAGAGTCTGCTACAGGAGAATCGGACGTTATCCGCACCGTGCGCGGCGTGGGATACACGCTGGAGGAATAGAGCAGCATTCCCCCTGACCCTACCCTCTCCCCCAAGGGAGAGGGTTAGAGTGAGAGGAACAGCTAAGACGGGGATGTGACGAAACTGTCACGAAGCTCTGACGCCATGGTGTGCCATTTTATGCTATAATCTTAATGTGAGAGTCATAGCATGAATTTTTCAGTGGGAGGGATCATGGATCAAGAACAAAAAGCGACTTTCTCTTTGCCGAGTGGAGATAGAAGCAACAGGGGCGATGAACGTGTTGAAAAGTTAGATGGCCTTAAGTCCCAGTTTATTCAGAATGTTTCGCACGAACTGCGTATGCCGCTGCAAATTGTCCAGGGGTATGCTGACCTGTTGCGCAACGGTGATTTAGGCGATCTCGCACCAGAGCAGGAACAAGCTGTATTTCTCATCGCTGATAATGCCTACGAGCTGCGATCCTTGGTGGAGCGAGTAAACACCCTTTTGGCGATTGAGGCTGAATCATATGCCCCGTCCGAATTTGAATTGGGCGATATCATCTCCGAAGTGGTGGAATATCGCTCTGATGATGCGGTTAAAACTGGCGTAGACTTGACTTGCCAACGGGATTCGGAACCATTGCCGACCTGGGGAGATTCATACCATTTGCAGCAAGCGGTGGATTCTTTGGTCGAGAACGCGATTAAATTCACACCAGAGGGCGGTCAAGTCGAGTTGCGCACCTACAAGGAGCCCGGCTGGGCTTGCCTGGATGTGATTGATACCGGTATTGGAATCCCAGAGCAAGAACTGGAGAACATCTTCTCTGGTTTTTACCAGGTGGATGGCTCGACCACCCGTAGATATAGGGGGATCGGGCTAGGACTGACAGTTGTCAGGGCGGTAATGGAGGAGCATGGGGGGCGGGTAGAGGTCGAGAGTGAACCAGGACAAGGCAGTCGATTTACGCTTAAGCTTCCCGTAGCCCCCTCTGATGTTGAATTGGACCAACCGGTCCAGGGGGATAAATCGATGCAGCATATCCTGATTGTGGATGATGAGGAATTCGTGGCGTTGACTTTGCGCGAGGCTTTGGAGAGCTTGCCTAATAGCAAGACGGTCACCGCGACCAACGGTGAGGAGGCTTTGAAGCTCTTTGAGGAGCAGTCCTTCGATCTGTTGATCACTGATTATAAGATGCCGGGCGCCGATGGTATCACGCTGGCTTCCCGCGTGCGAGAGATGTATCCTCGCACGGTGGTTATTATGGTCACCGCCTACGGAGACGCGGCCTTACGCGAGCAAGCGGCGAGTGTTTCTATCGCACATATCTTGGACAAACCTGTACGATTGGCGGATATTCGCGACGTAGCTACGAAGGCATTGGAGGGCGCAAAGAGCCATTGAATGTGACCGGTACTGTGAGGAAGAGAGGTAGAGGAAATGATCCGTGACATGCAATCTAAACGACTGTTGGTAGTCGATGATGAGCCGGCCGTGGCGATGGTGTTGGCCGAGAATTTGGAGAAGGTGGACGATGAGTATGTGGTAGAGACTGCTCACAGCGGCGATGAAGCTTTGACCAAGATAGAGGAGGGAGCGTATGCCCTCGTTATCACCGACTACAAGATGCCGGGTATGAGCGGCCTGGATCTGGTCAGGGCGGTTCACGATGTGTCTCCTGGCACTCAGGTGGTGCTGATGACGGCCTATGGCAGCTCTGATCTGCGCGATACGGTCGACCATCTGGGGCTTAGCGGCTATCTGGATAAACCCTTCACGATGGAGCAGATTCGGGGAATAGTCAAGCGGGCGATTGGACGCACGGCCGAAGCGGAGGGAGACCCATACCGTTCTGGCGAGCTTTCTCTTGAGTATCCTGTGAATGAGCAACTGGAGCAACTGCGGCTTGATACGCAAGCTCGTTGTGTCATGCTGCTCAGTTCGAGCGGCTATCCGGTGGAGGTAGCAGGGCGCACCGATGATCTGAGCGTCGCTAACGTGAGCGCATTGGTCGCGGCCAATTTCATGGCGGCGGCCGAATTAGCTAGATTGCTTGGCACCGGTTCAGTTTTCAAGTCGAGTTACCACGAAGGTACAGATTACAACATATATTCCTACGACCTGGGAAGTGATCTTTTGTTGGCCGTCATCACCGACTCGGATTGCAAGGCGGGTACGGTCTGGTTTTACACCAAGCAGACGGTGAGCAACTTGGAGCCGGTTTTAGAGCAAGAGTTGGCCGCGCCGGATGGTGATAGAGGACTGAATGGAGCGGACCTGACCGAGGGCCTGGACAAGGCGTTGGATGATTTGTTCAACGAATCGGGTGATGAGTCTAATAGTGATAAGCTTATGAATCTTGACGAGGCTCTCGAAGCTGGGCTGGTTCCATCCGAGTGGGGGGAGAGCACTGATTAGCTGAGGCGTTTTCCCCTCATCCAAGGTAGAGAGAAGTGATGAAGCAGTTTTCTGCTCCAAAGTGCCCTTGGGCCGAGGGCTGAGAGCAAGCACTCGCGAAACTAAACTGATAAGAAGATACAAACCGGAGGAAATTTTATGGCTACGAAAGAAGTACAGAAGAAACGTCAACTAAGGTTGTTTAACAGCATCGTTTTTGGATTCGCTCAGGGTTTGTATGACCTCTTTGGCGAATCAGCTCTCGTCACCGTCGACTCCATAGGGGAGAGCTTGATCGACGAGATGGAGCAAGAAATGGGGCTGGAGATCGCAGGCGAGGAGCCACGTGACATCTTGACCGAGATCGAGCGGCTGTTGATCGACGAGTACGGGTTAGTGGAGGACATCGATATCAATCTCCAAGAGGAACAGGTAGAGATGGTTTGTGAGAACTGTCTGTTATGGAAAGCTACGGAGAGCCTGCGTGGGACTGGCGCACCACCTTACACTTGTGTGCCTATGACGTTGGGGCGAATAGCTTTGCGTAAACGCTTGGGAAAGAAAGGGCAGTTTGTCTCCATCGAACAGGATATGGATAATCGTATCTGCAATCTCACCTTCAAGTTGTTATAGCTGAAGCGATCCCGCTGATGTTTTCTGATACGTATCCTGTCAATATTTCGGTGCCAGGCAGGCCAGGCTCCCACGCTGTAAGTGAAGTGAAGCAATTCGGCGGCGTGGGAGCTGCCTCTGTTACAAATTCATTTCCAAGTTATCGAGAAGATACACTGATAATCATCTTTGACTATCAAGTTCAGTAATTGGACCGCCAAATTCGTTTTCACCTTGCTCGGCCTGGATCTGGCGATCCAGGCCAGAAACAGGCTAATTTTGGCTCGCTAAGCCGCTGGATCTG
>CAZANJ010000108.1:0-8224 GCA_964486415.1 uncultured Anaerolineales bacterium | reverse complement strand
GTTTCAACCCTCATCCGACCCGAAGGCCGGATGCGACAGCACTTGGTGTGCCAAATTCGATCAATTTTGCCCTTTTCACCTCCTTTCTATGATTGTTTTCAGCCACAATGACCTCTCTTTTACTGAAAACCTTTCCAAAATGTTGCTTTTTGACACTTTTGATGCGCGAATCCCCCTCGGTTTTGTAGATAGCTAAGGGTTCGCGCTTACACAATGAGCGGTTCGCGCATATCAAATTCAAGCGATTTTCCTATTACCTGGAGGTATTGATCTCTGGGCTGCCGCAAACGATAGATGCGCAAGCTGTCTTTATCGGTATCTATTGTTTTTTCTAGACGATGCACGAGTTTCTCAAGTTGGGCCTCATTCAGGGTGCATTCGAAGACAGAGTTTTGAACCCGCTGTCCAAAACCCTCACATATTTTCGCCACACGTCGTAGCCGACGTTCCCCGGCTGCATCAGCCGTCGCCACATCATACGTCACCAATACCTCCATTGTTCTTCCTTTCTATCGATAGATGAATGGTGGGTAATGTTCCAAGTCTCCGCGTAGATGCCGTGCCAGCAACTGTGCTTGTACGTGAGGCACCAAGCCAAACGGGATCTTTCTCTGAAGAACGCGGTGTTCAATTTCTGCTTCCTTGCGCTTCTGGTATGCGACCAAGACTTTGCGTCGACCTTCTTCGTTGAGGTATACCGCGCCTCCATCCTTCTCTTCGAAATGCTTGGCTTGCAGTTGTCGGCGATTGATCAATGTCAGCGTCAAGCGATCTACCAGAGGAGAGCGTAGCTCTTCCATCAGATCTAATGCCAGGGCGGGCCGACCAGGCCGAAGCGCATGTAGATAGCCGACTTGCGGATCAAGCCCCACAGCCTCCAAGGCTGAACCACACTCGGCGCATACCAGTGAGTAAAGGAACGACAAGACAGAGTTTATTGGATCACGGGGAGGCCGTCGAGTTCGCTTCTTGAAAGTGAAAGGTTCATCGTTGACACGAAGCATCTGATCAAATACACTGAAGTAAGCACGAGCCGCTTCGCCCTCAGCACCTCGAACTTCGTTGAGGTCACGAGTCTCCTTTAAGCGCAGCAGGACATCGGCCAGACGTTCAGCGGCCGTCGCCAGTACTGCCTTGTCTGCCGAGTCTTTTGCATCTCGCCGCGATCGCAGGATTTGATTCCGACTGTTCTGGATTTTGCCAGCGATGATTTGTCGCGCAATACGCCACGGATGATCAGATTTGGAGAGCGCCAGATGCTGAGCGCGTCGCAGAAGCACATTCCCCTGCGTTGGGCCGGTCAATCGACCTCGAAAGCGGCCATGACCGGTCATCCAGACCAACGCCCGCCCGTCTTCGGCGCAGCGTTGAATCAGGTATGGGGTGAGCATCACTCGGCCAAAGACCACGATGCCGCTTAGGCGCAGTAGTGGCACGCGCAGCTTCGTCTCTTCCTCCACCTTGATACTCACAGTGTCGTGTTTCAGATGGAGAAAGGCCCCTTGTGTCTGTACATAAAGCACATTCAGTAGCTCGGGCATATTTGCGATCCTCTCATCATTCATCCTCCAGTTTGCCCCACGGTTGAAAGAGGACACTTTGCAGGCCGCGAAGTCGAGCAGGCTCACCGACGACTTGGGGCAAGCAAGCATCTTTCAAAGAGCAGTGGCGGCAACGAGCATCGTTCAGCACGGGAGGTAGTTTTTGGGACTGGAGAAGTACGCGGATATCCTCGATCACAGCGATGGTTTGGCGCCGCAAATCAGCGTCGATCTCGACTTCGTGCCTCCGGCGTTCACGATGGGAGTAGATAGCGCCGCGCGGCACGGCGCTACCCAGCATCTCCTCCAGACACAACGCTTGAGCACAGAGTTGCAGATCCGCGTGCTTCCCCCGACGCTTGCCGACCTTGTACTCCACGGGATAGGGCCCTGCCGGGCGGAACTCGACCAGGTCGACGATGCCGCGAATGTGGAGACGTTCGGACCATACCGGCACATTGCGTTTAGTCCGAATGTCTCCACTAACGGTTTCCACGCCCGAATCCACTCGTTCGTGGGCCAAGGTGCCGCGAACTGTGTATACGTTCTCGTCGTATGTCTGCTCTACGTGAATCAGCGCACACTGACGCGGACAGTAGCTGTAGTGCTCGATGGCCGAAATTAAGACGTCGATGTCGCTTTCAGCCTCCAGGTTGTCCATAATTTATGCCATTAACTGCGATAGAATCACTCCTTTGGGCAGATCCTGCTCATTGAGGAGAATTTCGTAGTCGCCGAAGCTGCGTGGCACATCCACGTCATCGCGCAGACGAGCCTCGACGCGCTCGAAGAGCTTGTGAGCCGGGGCATTCCCTAACTTGCTCTCGTGTGAGAAGACGTAGAGCCCTCGGCAGGCCATCATGCCCCGCGCCGCTGAGCGGTCGAAGTCCCACATCTGCTGGATCGCTTGCCAGAGCAGCTTCAGATCCTCGTCCGAGAAGCCGGTCTGTTCGGCAAAGTGGGGATTGAAGAAACCGTGCGCACGGTAGAGACCGTAGGGCACGATGGCCTTGCGGCCCATCTCAGTCTGCTTGCCGCTGACATCACCTTCTTCGCTAACGACGACCTGGGCATCTTCCTCTCGCGTGACGGCGACGCGCGTTATGGTCACATCCATAGGCACTACCTGGTCGATGGAGCGGGCGAAGGTGATCTGGACGGGGCCGCGCACCTGACCGCAATTCACGCCGGTGGTCATCACGGCGCCAAATGTGCGGATGTCGTAGAAATTCTGGCACATCCAGGTGCGAGCTTTGTCCACGGTTTCAGCATCCTGCTTGGAACCGGTAGACTCAAGCTCCAGCGCATCATACGCTCGTTTGTGCTTGGTGTTAAGCGCTTCACCGCTTTGCACGTAGATCTTGTAGGTACCCTTGTCGCCTTGCAGGGCGTCCACCCAGTCGCGGACTTTGCGCTTGATGCAGACATCGGTGACCAGCCCCTGCATCGTCTCTGGGTCAACGCGCGGCATATTGCCGGCGTCGGGATCACCGTTGGGATTGCCGTCGGTCACATCGAAGAAGAGTACAAAGTCGTGGCGTCGATTTGCGTCAAGATATACTGAGTTAGTCATCATAGCCTCCTTGGCATGTGAATTGAATTTTGAATCTAAGCAGCATCTTCTTTGTCGTGGGCGGCTTTGGCAGCCTGTGCTCGGGCGCGGTCGTCCGCCCGCTGATGGTAGTAACCCAAGGCGAAGAGGCCCTGTTGCTTCAGATCGAGCGTGCGGGGAAAGGCCTCAAGCCTCGATGCGATTTCTGTAAGGCGATTTTCGAGTGCATATCCTGCGGGTCGCGTGCTCTCGTTGCCCTTCAGCTTCGAGAGATGCGGTTGAGCACCGCGCAGTAACCGTCCGAAGACGGAAGCGGGCGCGGTCGAGGCGGTGCCGTAGAAGCGATCCACAATCGTGGTGTTGATGTTGCTGCCGATGGCCCTGCGCTGGATCTGCTCCAGGACGGCCAATAATCGACCGCAGTGATAGGCGGGTTCGGGGTGATCCGCTCGTAATTGAACCATGGTAAGCTCCTTTTCTTTATTCTGACTTGTAAAGACGAGTTTAATGAGCGCAGCACGGGGACGGGTAACGTCGCGCTCGGCACGGTTGCGCCGCACAGCCTGCTCCAAAAGGTTCCAGGGTAGGGGTGTCTGCGTCAGCGCAGCCCGGAGCAGAACGCGGATAGTAGGCGGCGGCAGGTCCTTCATCTCGCGCACGGTAGCGCCGGTCAGCGCGTAGACGCTCAGTGGTCGGGGTTCTTCCCCCCAGGCGTCGACGATCCGCTGGCCTTCAAACCACGTCGCCATCGCGGCCTTCGCCTGACTGACGGTTGTATCGATCCAATCGCGCACCACCGCACGCCCCCCGCTGCCCGAAAGCGAGACGCCGTAAAACGCGGTATCGTCCACTTCTGCTGCCGGGCGTCCGGTGTGAACCGCCCGGATCAGCTCGCGGACCGCTTGCGGTTCTGGCTCTTTGAGCCAATTGGCGAGATTGAAGCCGACCTCCTCACGCGTCCAGAAGGCGAAGATCAAGTTTCCGAACCAGACGTTGTGGCTGTCGTCGCGCAACAGGTAGTTAAGCGCTTTGGTGAAGCGGTCGCCACACTCCATACAAATCGGGGCGATGTATGACGCTTCCAGACCGTAGGATTCGAAGGCGGGCTTATTGGCAGAAATCACCGCTGTGCCTACCGAGTGACCACCGGGGATGCCCTTGATCTTGCCCTTCAAGCGCTTGACGACCGGCTTGGTTTTTCCACAGACGATGCACTGTGTCTCAAAAGCAGCCATCTTGCCCTTGGTCTTGGGCGCGTTGTACCGGGACCAGAAGTGCTGGATGTCCAACCGGCGGTGAGAAAAGACACCGTCAACGCGGAAGACAATCTTGCCACTGCGGTCAAAGTCCTCAGATAGATTCAGTTGAGCGACAGGATCGTCACGCAGGAAATTGAGCACAGCCTCCGCAAAAGGGTCAGTAGTCTCTGTCACGCACGCTTCCAGCAGGGTCATGTATGCCGCGTGGCAGTCTTTGACTCGCTCAGGGCGCGATTTTTCGCGGGCCAGGCCGAGGGTGTACTCGGCGTTATCGGCCAGCAGCAGAGGTTTGATGGCCGCTGCGCGCTGCACGTTGGGCACCGGCAATCGCCGTCCTCGCTTGCCGCCCTCATCCGAGAGATCGATAGGTTCAGGGTTGAGAATTCGCCCTCCCTGATTGAGTTCGATCACGTAGCGCACCCACGGCTTAGTGTATAGAGGCGGTGCCAGATCTTCCTGTCGGTCGGCATATTCGACGAGACGTTGAAGTAACATCGCTAGACCTCCTTCCACGGCGGGCCCGGGAAGCGCAGGATGCCGTTCTCCAGCCGTGCTCTGAAGAAATAGGGCGTCCCCCGGCCGTCCGCGCGATAATCGAGATCATAGAGCATCCGGCCAATATCATCGGTGCGTGGGATAGGTTGCTCATCTCCTGTCGGCTCCGCGAAGCGGGCCGCGAACTCGCGACAGCCCAGATAGGGCCGTGAGAAGCAACGGCCCTTGCGAACGCGGCGTCGGAACTGGTCACGGTACTTGGCCGGGTGCTCATCGACGCCCGGCTGGAAATCGACGTGAGCACGGATGACGTAATCGACGTTGCGGAGCGCCAGAGTGTGACGCTGCGTGCGATCCTCCGATGCGATAAAGTGCCCGCCGTGCTTCTCCCAACTTGAGGCGGATCGGCGGCTGGCTTTTTTGTTGACTTCATTGCGCAGGATGGAAAAGTAGCGGATCGGGTTCAGCACCCAGATTTCTTCGATGCGCCACTTGAACTGCGGCCGCCAGAAGATGGCCTCCAGCATGCCGCGCGCCGCCGAGGGTGTTGGAACAGGGTAACTCACTCGTTCCACCTTCATCTCAGGACGGGTGAAGCAAGCGAAATCACCCCAGACCCGAACTTCGACGGGTGGGTAATCTGCTATCATATGCACCTCCTTGATCTGTGTCGTTTTGTGTAAGTCAAATGGGAAATCCTTGCTATCTGATTTGCAAGCCCATCAGAACACAAACTGATCGGCGTCCATATCGGTTGCGGATAAGCCCCGCACCAAATCATACTGCCCCAACCACTCCCATAGGCCGGGAGCGACTTCATCGCTGGAGAGAAAGCCATCTCTCTGGTATGCGAGCGCCTGTCCACGCCAGAGCGAGACCGTGTACGGCTGGAGCCGTCGCAGCCGCTGGCGGGTCGGCGGTGCGCCGGCACGGAGGCCGTCGAGGATCGATTGCACGCGCTGCCGTTCCTCTGCCGTCCCGTAGTGGGTGATGACAACGCTCACCGTATCGTCTTTGATCATACGGAAGCGGCGCGCGACCTCCGGATAGTCCAGTTCGCGACGTTTTTTCTGCACCTGATCTCGGTCTGTATCCTCCAACTGATAGAGCCGCCTGAAGTAATGCTGAACGCTGTGCGGGTCATTCATATCAAGATCGCCGATGTTTAGCATCGTGTTGGTAGTCTGCGTCGCTCTCCGATACGTGCCACGGGGCAGGCCGCCCTCGGCCGGCTCGAAGATAATGACCAGCCCGGTCTCCAATTTCCCCTCACGGTTAGCGCGGCCCGCGGCCTGAATGACGCTGTCCAGCGGGCCGAATGCACGCAGCACCAGGGGAAAATCGAGATCCACGCCAGCTTCGACGACCTGTGTGGCGACCAGCCGGCAGGGTTCACTGGCCTTCAGACGGCGCATCACTTCCGCTATCACCTGCGTGCGATGGGCACCACACAACAGCGTGGAGAGATGAATGGCGTCGGGATCGCCCAGCGCGTCTAAGAGTGCCAGAGCATCTTTCTTGGTGTTGAGAATCGCCAGCGCCTGTGCTGTTCCCCCCATCAGACCCGCTGCATCCTCCCAGGAAAGTGGCTCATCGATGCGCCAGTCATAATCCACCCTCTTGAGCGCCCGGAAATGACGTTCCGGCGCGGGCACGATCTCCCGTGCCTTTAGTTCCGCAAAGACGGGGATGGCGTCAAACGCTGGCTGAGTCGCTGTTGAGAGCACGACAGTACTCCCGTAATGCATGCAGAGCTCTAGTAGCCCATCCAAAATTGGATCGAGTAAGTGGGCCGGAAGTGTCTGGGCCTCGTCCAGAATGATGACACTCTTCGCCAAGCGGTGAAGCTTGCGGCAACGGCTTGTGTTAGAGGCAAAGAGGCTCTCAAAGAACTGTACTGTAGTGGTGATGATAATGGGAGCATCCCAGTTTTCGGCCGCTAACCGCGCCCAAACTGCCTGTGGGTCATACGTGTTCGGATCTTTGGTGAATTCGGGCATCCCGCTGTGATGTTCCAACACTGCAGGCGTGCGATCATCAACAACATTAAAGATGTCACGGTAGACATTAGCAGTCTGTTGGGTGATTGTGATGAAGGGAACCGCCACCACAACGCGCCGCTGACCGTGTGCCAAGGCGTGGCGCAGCGCGAAAGCCATCCCCGACCGGGTTTTGCCACCGCCGGTGGGCACGGTCAAGCGGAAGAAGCCAGGTGGTAGCGTGGCCGCTTCAAGACAAGCCTGGTAGATTTTTCGTCGACTGCGATTGATGGATGTGTCCGGGGTGTCATCGAACCGACGCTGATCGGCTTGGAATCGGGGCCACAACTCAGCCAAAGTGACGTCACTCCCTCTGTACTCGCTTCGGCCCGCGTTGAAGTGTTGTTCGGTATCCAGAAAGTCAGCATCGACCAGGGCTGAGAAGAGAAAACGAAGAAAAAACTCGAGTTGTCGAACATCACTTTGCGGCATTGCATAGTCTGGAAAGCTGAGTGGCTGGTCGGGGAAAAGACTGGAAATGGATTTCTGAGCGCGGTCGAGTGCCCGGTCGGTCGCGTCCGCGTTTTTGGCCAGCCACCGTTTTAGATCCTGCTTGTTCTTCAATCCACCGTGGTGCCCTTGGAGCAGCAAGGCAAGCGGGCCGAGGTCGTGCCGGAGAGCCATCTGTACGCCAGCGGCTTTGTGGTCCGGACCGTATCTGCGGTTGCTGGTCTCAGCTTGGAGTAAGTAGGCTTGAAAATCAGGGTCAAACTTACCGAGATCGTGCCACAGTCCCAGATAGTAAGCTAACTCGGATGCCCCGAACGGTGCCGCAAACCTTGACGCCAGATCGGCCACAGCCTGTAGGTGCTCTACAAGATCATGGCGCTTCCCTTGGTCGTTACGGGAGTGGGCATAGACTCTGTCAACCTTATCTACTGCAAGGTCGAAGGTCGTTTTTTGTATGTTGCTTTTCTTGCTACGCTGCATATAACCAACTCCTTGTGTATATGTTCTTGTTCTCAGCCTCGAGAGGGTTTATGTGCAACGCCCATTAGCCACAAGGTATAATATCATATTTCGCAGTTTTGCTAAAGTAACCCCATGACCAAAGAGCACCCACAGCCGGGGTTTTGGTAATTTAGTCTGAGTGGCAATGCTATCTTATGAGCCGATCCCGCTAGCGCACCAAATTTACCGCCCGAGCCTCAACGGGGTTACTTTTGCGCTACTGCCATATTTCATCTCATTTGTCTGTAGTGAAATCTTGATATTTCTTGACGGTCATCATATTCGGGGAACAGGTCGGGAGTCTCTTGCGGGTGCGAAACGGAAAAGATGGCAAAAGTGATACCCTGCCCCCCACATATACGTGATAAAATGCTGCCAACCCCCTGA
>CAZANJ010000107.1:0-8230 GCA_964486415.1 uncultured Anaerolineales bacterium | reverse complement strand
TGTAGGGCGGGTTTCCATACCCGCCGATTTTTGAATCGCTTCGAAAACCCGCCTAAAGCACTTCGGAATCCTTCAAGACCTCCCTCAACTTTCGCGCTGTTCCCACCGCTTGCCCTTGCCAGTGATTGTTCATATAGACCAGCGTGAGCGGCGCTTCAGCGTCCAAGCGCTCGACCTTGGGCTTCCATTCCAGCAATTCCTCGTCGGTGTAGCTGTAATCGTAGCGCTCCCAGGCTTCATCGTGCTGCCACCATTTCTCTCGATTCCGGCCATGAAAGCGCACGTAGGCCACGGGGCCGGTGGCGACCGCTACCGGGGAGACCAGATTCTTGAAGCGCGGTTGATCCACGCAGCAAAAGCCCAAATCAAGCGCGTGGAGCTCCTCGAAAGTGCGCTGACTGATCCACTCGTTGGAGCGGAATTCGACCACGATTGGCAAATCAGCGAAGCCTTCGCGCACCCGCTTGAGGTAATCGCGATTGGCTTGATTGGCGTGGAAGGAATGGGGGAACTGGGCCAACACACAGGCGAATTTCCCCTGGTCTATCAGTGGAGCCAGCGCGGTCTTGAATTGCTCCATTTGAGGCTCTGGATCTTCCCGCTCGTGCGTTATGCCTCGATAAGCCTTGATAGAGAAGAGGAATCCATCAGGCACCTTGACCGCGATCTGATTCAGCGTGCGCTCATTGGGGATGCGGTAATAGCTGAAATTCAGTTCGCAGGTCGAGAATTCCTGGGCATAGAAAGGAAGCCATTCCCGCTTGGGCAAGCTCTGGGGATAGAATGGCCCTACCCAGTCATCAAAGCTGAACCCGCTCGTTCCGATGCGTACTGTCATTTTTGCCTCCTCATCTGATCGGTCTTTCGATAGCTTGACGGAGAGTGGGACGATGTCACGCCGACATTATACCAAACTCGCCTTAAAACTTCCAGAGACGCCACAAAAAACTTGCACAGCTTGGCGTGTCGGTGTAGAATTTGCTTGCTTGAGGGGGGCCTCGTTAGTATTATCTTTCTGCACTGTAAGAGAAAATCTCTAACTCTATGCTGGGTCGGAACCTGCTTGCTGTCGGACCCTAATTTCCCAGTGTCTGGCTTGGCAGTCAGCTGTCACTATTCATTAAGTTAAGGAGCCAGAAATGGCAAAGTCACGCACGGAATTATTGGTGAATCGCTTGCGAGATCTGCAAGCCAGTGCATCTGACGTCGAGGCCTCGGCCATCGTCAGCGTCGATGGATTGATCATAGCCTCTGCTCTGCCAGTCACTGTGGAGGAGGATCGCGTGTCCGCTATGTCAGCCGCGATGCTCTCCCTGGGTGAACGTATCGCCAGCGAGTTGGGACGCGGAGTGCTGAGCCAGGTTTATATTAAAGGCGATCATGGTTACGTCATCCTGATGTCGGTGGGACTGGAAGCGGTGCTCACCGTGCTGGCCCGCCAAGAGGCCAAACTAGGTCTGGTCTTCTTGGATATGCGACGGGCGGCCGAGGACTTGTCGGACCTGTTGAGGTAATCGAACCAGCTCTTCAACCTGTGCAATTGCCCGCTATTTTCTAAGTCGGCGAGGCTCAAGGCCAGTCTATGTCTTTTCATCACTGGGGAGAGTCGCTTTGGATGCGACCCTCCCCCTGTAGTTTGTGTGTCGAGTGAGGTTATGCGTAAGTACATTTTCTGCACTGGCGGTGTGATCAGCAGCGTGGGAAAGGGCGTGACCGCCGCATCTGTCGGGCGTGTGTTGAAGGCACGTGGCGTGCGCGTCTCCATTCAGAAGCTCGATCCCTACATCAATGTGGACCCCGGGACGATGTCGCCGTACCAGCACGGTGAGGTATTTGTGACCGACGATGGCGCCGAGACCGATCTGGATCTGGGGCACTACGAGCGCTTCATCGATGAGAATTTGACCCAGGCTAGCAATGTCACCGCCGGGCAAGTCTACGCAGAGATAATCGCCCGCGAGCGACGAGGGGACTTCCTGGGAGGCACCATTCAGGTCATTCCCCACATCACCAACGAGATCAAGCGTCGCATCATGTTGGTCGGCAAGCAGAGCGAGGCCGATGTTGTGATCATCGAGGTGGGCGGCACTGTCGGCGACATCGAGAGTTTGCCCTTTATGGAGGCCCTGCGACAGATGCGCCAGGACGTGGGCCGTGAGAACACGCTCTACATCCACGTGACCTTTATGCCCCACGTCGGCGCTACTGGCGAACTCAAGACCAAGCCCACCCAGCATAGCGTGCGCGAATTGCGCTCCATCGGTATCCAGCCAGACGTCATCATCGCCCGCGCCGACTATGAGGTCGATGACGCGCTAGGCGACAAAATCGCGCTCTTCTGTGACGTGGAACGGCGGGCCGTAGTTCCACTGGTGACCACGCCAGTGCTCTACGAGGTGCCATTACTTCTGGAGGATGCCAGTCTGGGAGAATACATCGTTGAGCGCCTGGGAATGGAGCCACGTCTCCCTGATCTGGATGACTGGCGCAGACTAGTGGAACGCATCCAGGCTCCCAAGTCGGCGCTGCCCATAGCCATCGTCGGCAAATATGTCGAACTGCACGATGCTTACATCAGCGTGCGGGAGGCACTGGATCACGCGGCGCTGGTGCATGGCCGGGACGTGGATGTGCATTACATCAGCTCCGAGAAGCTGGAGCGTGGTCGAGGCTGGGAGGATCTGGAGCACGTGGCCGGCATCGTAGTACCAGGAGGCTTCGGTGAGCGAGGCATCGAGGGCAAAGTCGCCACCGCGCACTGGGCGCGTGAGAATAACATTCCTTATCTGGGGCTTTGCCTGGGCCTACAGGTGATGATCGTCGAGTTGGCGCGTCACACCCTGGACAGCGAGGAGCCTAATAGCACCGAGTTCGACCCGCACACCAAATACCCCGTGATAGACCTGCTGCCGGAGCAACGGGCCATCGTGGACAAGGGGGGGACGATGCGCTTGGGGCTCTACCCCTGCCGTTTGACGCCCGGGACGAAGGCGGCAGCGGCCTACGGTGTGCCGGAGGTTGAGGAGAGGCACCGCCATCGCTTTGAGATCAACAACGCCTATCGCGAGTTATTGGAGAAAGCAGGGCTGGTATTCAGCGGCCTTTCCCCTGATGGGCGCCTGGTGGAGATCGGCGAATTGGCTGCCCATCCCTTCATGCTGGGGAGCCAATTTCACCCCGAATTCAAATCCCGCCCCACGCGGCCCCATCCACTCTTCGAGAAGTTCATCGCCGCCGTCATCGATAGATACGATGCGGTGGAATAGCAGCGCGCCCCCGGTGAATTTACTTGCCAAAACTACCTCTTTGTGCTATCATAGCCGCCGTTGTGTCAAATAGTAGTGTCTGAGTTCGTCATTGTTACGAGCATCAAGCACTTTCCGCTCCTGGCATCGTCCAGGGGCTAATTCCGTGGAAAGGAGATATTTTATGCGTGAATACGAAATGATCCTTATCGTGCACCCCGACATTGAAGGGGATGACATGACCGCCGTTGTCGAGGACGTGGAGTCCTTGATCGAACGTAACGGCGGTCGAGTCACACATATAGAACCTTGGGGGATACGGCGGCTGGCCTATCCCATCAAGAAGCAAGAACGTGGCCGATACGTCGAGCTACAGATGGAGCTAGAGCCTCAAGGCGTTGCAGATGTGGATCGCGGCCTGCGATTGATGGGGCCTGTGATCCGTCACTTGATTGTCCGGGTCGAGTAGACTATCCTTACCCGATCTCCTTTTCGAGATGTGGAGAGCTTGTAGTTATGGCCGTGAGCTTGAACAAAGTGATGGTTATCGGTCAAGTAGGCCGTGCTCCAGAGATGCGTTATATGCCCAGCGGTCAGCCGGTGACCTCTTTTAGCGTCGGCGCCACCCGCACTTGGGAAGATCCCAGCGATGGACGAAGAGAAGAGACGGAGTGGTTCAACGTGGTGGTTTGGGGGAAATTGGCCGAGCGTTGCAAGCAGCATCTGAGCCAGGGAGACCGGGTGTATGTTGAGGGGCGTTTGCAAACTCGCAGTTGGGAGGACGACCAGGGTAAGGAATGCTTCCGCACGGAGTTGGTGGCAAGGGAGATAATGCCGTTGGATGTTTCTTCCGATGTCCCCATCGATGCGCTGGAAGAAGTTGCTGGATAGGGGCTGGCTTGATTAGTTTGTTAGGGTGAAAGTTGGAGGAAAGAGAATGAGTCCGAGATTTAACAGACGGCGTAAGAACTGTTTCTTCTGCCGAGAGAATATTGATCAGATCGACTACAAAGACGCTAATTTGCTGCGCGACTTCTTGACTGCACGGGGCAAGATCCGCTCACGGCGGCAGACGGGGACGTGCGCTCAACATCAGCGTCAACTGGCGAAAGCGGTGAAACGCGCGCGCCACCTGGCGATGCTCTCATTTGTAGAAGATTAGTGTACGCATCGTTCAGCAGAGACTGATTATCAGGGGAAGGCCCTCTCTGGCCCCAGAGGCCGAATCGAGTTGGGCCTTCTGTCATATAGGCTTCTTTCATAGCTTGCATTGCAGTAACAATTTGTGAGGATTGGAATGGGGAAGAGAAAAAAGGTCAAAAAACGTGCACCAACGCTAACTCGTAAGCAGCGCTCTCGCTTGGAATATGAAGAAAGGATGAAGAACCTCCTAATTTGGGGCGTCGTCGCAGTTGGGGTCGCAGTTGTGGGGGTGCTGGCCTATGGCTTGATATTCGAGGGAATCGTCAAGGCCCGTAGGCCGGTCGCCGTTGTAGGAGATGAGCCTATAAAAACTTCTGAGTTTCAAGCGCGGGTGAGATTTGCCCGTATGCAGCTTCAAAATCAGCTTAGTTACTTGTATCAGCAGCAATCAAATATCGATGCCAACCAGGAGGGTTCGGATTTCTACTTGGAGTATATCCAAGGCCAGATCAGTGAAATTCAATCCAACCTGTCGCCAGAGAATGCCCCTGCCATCGGTGAGCAAGCTCTTAATCAACTGATCCAAGAGGAATTGGTGCGCCAGGAGGCGAACAGTCGAGGGATTTCCGTCACTTCGGCGGAGGTGCAGGAGCAAATAGAGTCCTCCTTTGGTTATAACCCCGAAGCGACTGATCCGGAGCCTACCGCTTTGCCCCCTCTGACCGCGACTAATGAACTCACCACTGAGGGCGAAGCCGTGATGCCAACACCGACACAGATGAGCCAGGAGGACTTTCAGCAGCTCTACAACAACTACCTGCGGGAGGGAATGAAGCCTCTCGGTATTTCAGAAAAAATGTACCGTTCCTGGGTCGAATCCTCCCTGCTCGCCCAGAAGCTGCAAGAGCAGATGACGGAGGAGTTGCCGGATGAAATCGAGCAGGTCAAGCTGAACTTGCTGAGCGTTGACAGTGAGGAGCAAGCGAGTGAGTTGGCCACCCGTCTGGAGGCCGGTGAGGATTTCCAGACCCTATCCACCGAATTGGAGGAAGCGGAGGAGCTCACAGGCTACGGCACGGAGTTGGACTGGTATCCGAGGGACATTCTGGAAAGTCAGTTGGGCCCCGATATTGCTGAGACTGTCTTCAGCCTGGAGGTGGGTGAACACAGCCAACCACTGCTCCAGCAGACCGGTCAAGGCGAACCCCGATATTTCGTCATTGAAGTCGTCGGCCATGAGATGCACGAAATGAGCGAAAATGTGCGTCAGCAGAAGGGGGAACAGGCCTTCCAGGAGTGGTTGGATGCGCAACAAGTTCTGGTCGAGCGACGCTCCTATCAGGACATAATTCCTATGGAGCCATAGATGCTCCAGAGGAGATGACGTAGGCACGGAAAAAGGCTCGATAGCGTTGGCTATCGAGCCTTTTTATTGGCGAGGGATTTAGATGTCAACCGGTATGGCGATGGGCCTCGGTTACATTAGGAAGACGCTCGACCCTGTCCAGCACCCTGGCTAACTGCTGGATATCCTGAACTTCGATCGTGAAGTACAGCGTGGTGATGTTTTTGTTATTGCGACCGAGGTTGACGCCCGATATGTTGATCCCTTCTTTGGTGATGATGCCCGCGATCTCGTGCAAGAGGCCGGGTCGGTCGTAGGCTTTGATGCAGACCGGGATGGGGAAAATTTCCGGCCTGGCACCCCAATTGACCTCGACCAGTCGCTCTCGCGCTTCCCCCTTGATGCGCAGGATGTTGGGACAGTCACAGCGATGGATCGTGACGCCGCGCCCGCGCGTCACGAATCCGATAATCTCCTCATCCGGGATAGGGTTGCAACATCGCGCTAACCTGGTCAGCAAATTTCCGGTGCCCATAACCTGGATGCTCTTGACCGGCTGGGGCGGGGGCAAGGGGCCAGTGGTGAGGGTGAGTTCTTCTCCCCCACGGGAGGGCTTTTCCGCGATCTTGCTGGCGATCTGTTGGTTACTGATGTCTCCAAACCCGACCGCTGAGTAGAAATCATCGAGGTTGTCGTGGTCGAAGAGACCGGCCACAGTTTTATGCCCTAAATGCTCCATTCCCAAGGTCTTCAACTCGCGCTCGACCACCTCGCGTCCTTGAGCGATGTTCTTCTCGCGATCCTGATGACGGAACCATTGGCGGATCTTGCTGCGAGCGCGGGTTGTCTTGACATAGCCCAGGTTGCGGTTGAGCCAATCGCGGCTCGGCGAAGATTTTTTGCTGGTGATGATTTCCACCCGGTCGCCAGTTTTCAGCTCATAATCCAACCCCACCAATTTGTCGTTGACCATAGCCCCTCGGCATCTATTCCCGACCTCGGTGTGGATGTGATAAGCGAAATCGATCGGAGTCGAGCCGGTGGGCAGATCGATGATTTCACCTCTAGGCGTGAATGTGTATACGCGATCTTGAAAAATATCGTTCTTCATCGCGTCCACGAACTCACCGGCGTCGGTGATCTCCTGGCGCCATTCCATCAGGTAGCGTATCCAGGCGAGCTTGTTGTCGTAGGAGGAAGATTCGTGATCGACCTCCTCCTTGTAGCGCCAGTGGGAGGCGATGCCGCGCTCGGCGATGCGATGCATATCCTCTGTGCGCAACTGCAATTCGAGCGTCTTGCCGTCATCGCCGATGACGGCTGTGTGGAGGCTCTGGTAATTGTTGTCCTTGGGCGCGGCGATGTAATCGTCGAACTCGCCCGGAATCGGCTTCCACAATCTGTGCATGATGCCCAATGCGCGGTAACAATCCGAAACATTTTTTGTGATGATGCGGATGCCGCGAACGTCGTAGACCTGCTCAAAACTGACATCCTTGCGCTCCATCTTGCGGTGGATGCTGTAGATGTGCTTGGGGCGCCCCTTGATCTCGGCCTCGATGCTATCTTTGCTCAGTTCACCCTCAATGATCTTGATGTGGCGCTCGATGCTTGCCGAACGCTCTGCGCGTCGTTCCGAGACCCATGCCTTTATCGTATCGTAAGCTTTCCTATCAAGATACCGGAAACTTAAATCCTCCAATTCCCATTTCCATTGCCAAACGCCGAGACGGCTGGCAAGCGGAGCGAAGATCTCCTGTGTCTCGCGGGCAAATGCCTTTTTTCGCTGTTCTGGCAGGGGTTCCAGGGTGCGCATATTGTGCAGACGGTCGGCCAACTTGATGATTACCACCCGTATATCCTCCGCCATAGCGATGAACATCTTTCGCAAGTTCTCGAAACCTCGGTCTACTTTGGAATGTTTCTTTTTGTGCCGATCATCGATCTGCTCATGCTCAATCTGTTCCAGCTTGGTCACACCGTCGACCAGTTTGGCTATCTCTGGGCCGAAATCGGCCTCCAGTTTTTGCAGATCGATGTGGGTGTCCTCTACCACGTCGTGCAAGAGTCCGGCAGCGATGGTATCAGTGTCCATATTGATTTCGGTCAACATAGCAGCTACGGCCAGGGGATGCTGAATGAAGGGATCGCCGGATTCGCGTACCTGTTCAGCATGAGCTCTCTCTGCCACTGCATAGGCGCGTTGAACTAGAGCCCTCTCCTTATCGGATCGCTGTTTGAAGTTAGTGTTTTCTAAAACATCTTTTGAGAAATCGTATTCTTTACTCATTGGAGATTTGAACAGGCAATGGATACGAGAATTGTCACTCTTATTGGGACTATGTTTAGTATAATCCGGTTACTCGATTTGTCAATGAAAAAGTGTCCCTTCATCCTGTGCTGGCTTGTAACATCACAGGAGCGATTTGTGGTTTTCGAAGAGATTCAAAAATCGGCGGGTATGGAAACCCGCCCTACATCCTCTGGCTATGTAGGG
>CAZANJ010000106.1:0-8305 GCA_964486415.1 uncultured Anaerolineales bacterium | reverse complement strand
TAGGAATGAAGGATAGAAGTAACTTCTTACTGAATGAGGTAGATGATGAAGGTTGTTTTGGGTATTGACACAGGTGGAACATACACCGATGCCGCCTTGGTAGACCACGAGAGCGGCGATGTTTTGGTGGGCGCTAAGGCGCTGACCACGCGCCATGATCTATCCATCGGTATCGGTAAAGCCGTAAAAACTGTTCTGGATAAAAAGGATGTCTCCTCTGATCGCGTTCACCTGGTCGCTCTCTCGACCACATTGGCGACCAACGCCATCGTTGAGGGCCAAGGCCGTCCGGTCTGTCTCCTGCTCATCGGATATGATCGTGAACTACTGACCCATTATGGCTTCGAGCGTGAACTGGCGACCCAGGACTTCGTTTATCTGCGCGGCGGTCATAATCTCGTTGGTGATGAAGTGCAGCCCTTGGATGAGGAAGCGGCGCGGGCGGCTATTATGGCCCGCCGCGGAGAGGTCGAGGGATTCGCAGTCTCTGGCTACTTCGGCGTGCGCAACCCAGACCATGAGTTGCGCGTCAAGGCGCTGGTGGAAGAATTGACCGATCTTCCTGTCACGTGTGGTCACACCTTGACCACTCGTCTCGACTCGGTGCGGCGGGCTACTACCGCTGCGCTCAACGCTCAGTTGATCCCGCTGTTGCAGGAACTAATCGATACCGTGGGACGCACTCTGGATGAGGCGGGAATAGCGGCTCCTTTGATGGTGGTCAAAGGCGACGGTTCTTTGGTGCGGGCCGGCTGGGCCATGCGCCGTCCAATCGAGACCATTCTCTCCGGACCGGCCGCCAGCTCAGTTGGCGCCTGGTATCTGGCGGGCCGCCGCGACGCGTGGACCGTGGATGTTGGGGGTACCACCACCGACATCGCCGCCTTGCGCGATGGTCGCCCGCGACTGAATCCCGAAGGGGCACGTGTCGGCGGCTGGCGGACGATGGTCGAGGCGGTGGACGTGCATACGGAGGGCTTGGGAGGCGATAGCTACGTGCGCCTGGGTGAAAAAGGTCAACTGTCCATCGGCCCCCGGCGAGTGGTCCCGTTGTCCTTGCTGGCGAACGAGTATCCTGGTACGCTTAGCAAACTCAACCGGCAAGTGCAGGAGAAAAAGGGCGGGCGCGTCGGGCAGTTTGTGCTCTCACAGCGCCGTAACTCGCACGCGCTATCCAGCGAGGAAAGGTCTATCTTGCGGCTTCTGGAGGATGGGCCTCAGCTTTTGACCACACTGGTTGAGGAAGGGCGCTATGGGCCCCTCGTTGCGCAGCGTGTCAGGAACTTGGAAGCTCGCCAATTGCTCCTGCGCTCCGCTTTCACGCCCACCGATGCCCTGCACGTCTTGGGGCGTTTAGACATTTGGAATGTCGAGGCCGCTGAGATCGGCGCTAAGGTGTTGGCTGCTCAGATGGGGATTACAGTGGAGGAGCTCTGTGAACAGGTCATCGCCGGAGTATCTGATCGCGTCTCGACTGCGCTGGTCAGCAAGATCCTCGGTGATGAGGAGGATTTCCCTGATTGGGAGCAGGATAAAGCGGCGAGGGCGCTGCTGACCCGTGCCTTGGGCAATGCATCCTATTCCGATCTGCGTTGTCAGATGAGCTTGCGCCAGCCCCTGATTGCCATCGGTGCGCCCGTGGAGGCCTACATGCCCCGCGTGGCGCGTCAACTGGACACTGAATTGGTCATCCCGCCCCACGCGGAGGTGGCGAACGCCGTGGGTGCGGTGATGGGCAGTGTGATGCAGCAGCTTCGTGCGACGATCCAGCCTCTGGATGAGGATAAGAAATTCCGCCTTCACCTGCCTGAGAGCGTGCATGATTTCCCCACTTTGACGGAAAGCGTGCGTTATGCGGAGGAGGTTGTGCCGGCTCAGGTGGCAGAGATGGCCCGGCAAGCGGGAGCGGAGCAAGTCGAGGTGCGGATGGAGCGTGTGGATAACACGGCCCCGGTGCGAGGGGGATGGGCCGAGCGCATTTACCTGGGCACAGATTTGACCTTTACCGCCGTGGGGCGGCCTCGCCTCGCGGAGTAATATCAGAACCCCGGTTTCTAAAAGAAACCGGGGTTCTTTCGTCGAACTCTCAGCCTGCTGCTTCCAGTTCCGATGTGCAGTGTGGACAGCGTGTGGCCTTGATCGGAATGGTGGACAAGCAGTACGGGCATTCCTTCGTCGTAGGCTCCGCTGGTTTCTCCTCTTTTTTCTTCTGCCACTGGTTTATCTGGCGAATGACCAAAAAGATCACGAATGCCACGATAATGAAATCCAGCACAGTGTTGATGAACAGCCCGTAGTTGATCGTGGCCGCGCCGGCTTCCTGGGCCGCGGCCAAACTCTCGTAGCGCTTCCCCGATAAGTTGATGAACAAGTTGGTAAAATCAGCCTGGCCTAGCAGCAGCCCGATGGGCGGCATCAGGATGTCATTGATGAACGAAGTGATAATTTTGCCGAAGGCTGTGCCGATGATAATGCCAATGGCCATGTCGATCACGTTCCCGCGCAGCGCGAATTCCTTGAATTCCTTCCACATAGGTTTTCTCCTTGTTCCTTCTTGGTCTTTTGACTGAATGTCAGGCGATGGCGTCTAGTGCCGATGGCAGCTCGCCCAAGTCTTCAAGGGCGCGCCCCAGCGGGTGGACATCCACGGCTTGGGCACACCAGTCGGGCGTGTAGGGCGTGCGTATGAGAAAGAAATGCACGCCCATCATCAGCGGCAGTGCTCCAGGCAGCGAGAATGTATCTCCCACAACCACCAACTGCGAGTCTTCCTCAGCGGCTTGAAGCAGAGCTCGATAGTAAATCGGTCTTCTCAGATCGACTTGATGTTTCTCCGAGATGGGCCACACTTGTATCTTGCCTAGTTCTGGATGCGGGAAGCGGTATGTCCAGCCCGGGGCCATATCATACTGGCGCGTGTCACCCAGAACGGCGATCTCGCTTTTCAATGCTAATTCTCCCAGATGGCGGCGCACTTTGTCGCCCAGGGAGTTGGTGAGGATCACGGGGTGACGCTCCGGATGCTCGATCAGCTCGGATAGCACATCGCGGGCTGCCGGACGGAAAACGGGTATAAGCTCTGCTGTGTGCCGATGGAAAAGGTGGTTGGTGCAATCGACTACCGGGTCATACTCGAAGTTGGGGAAAGCTGCCCTTACTGCTCCCCGGTACTCATCGTTCTCGCGCAGCATCGTTTGCAGCGTCGTGGTATTGAGTATGAATGCGCCCTCGTTGCAGTAGGAAGCGATCAAGCCGTTGACTTCCCACCAGTAACGGTGCGGCGCTTCCAGCAGACGCGCTTGTGTGGCCTCATATGCCGCGCCCAGTTCCTCGCGTGGTGCGTCGATGATCTCGTTTGCTAGTGTGTCCAGGGCCTTCTCAGCCAAGGGGCGGCTCTGTTGCTCTTCGGCGGTCAGCGTGCCGTCAAAATCGATGATGACTTTCAACTTGAGGGTTTCCTTTGTTCAGCGCTAAATCCCCGCCGCATCCTCTTCGTCACCTCGCAGCAGCGCCCGGCCTTGCGCCAGTACCTCTTCTGGAAGCTCTGCTTTCTGCACCCCCAGCGAGGCGTAGAACTCCGGCGTGCCATAGGTGCGCGTTTGGATCACCACCGGCATCGGTACAGCATGTCCCAGAATCAGCGCTTGTTGGCGCGTGTCGAGACGCGCCAGTACATCCCGCAGAGTCGATGCTCCGCTGATGCCGGAGAAGACTGCGCGGATGTCCGCTTCATCATCCAACAGACACGTGACGCGCGTGCCGATCTGGCTCATTATCTCCGGATCGATGCCGCTGGGCCGCTGATCCACGATGAACAGCGTGACATTGTACTTCCGTAACTCTCGTGCGATGGTGCCGAAGATGGTGTGACGCGCGATGGCCGGGTCGAGGAACTTGTGCGCCTCCTCGATGGTGATGACCAGTGGGCGTGGTCCTCCTTCTCGCTCGCCCAGCGCTGCTTCCGTGCGTTCCACATAATGAGCGTGGATGCGGCGCGTGATATAGTTAGCGACCAGGATGTAGGCCTCCAGGCTGTTCCCGTAGCGCCCAAACTCAAGGATGACATTTTTGCCTTGATCCAGGTAGTCCAGAATCTGGCGCACAGGGTCTGCCGTTACGCCCGCCTGTAGAAAATCGAAGCGTCGGAACATCCCCAGCTTCCGCTGGATGGCGCCCAGCGTCCCCCCGTGGATCGTGCCGCGCTTCAGCGCCGCATCCAGTTCTTCCAAAGGGTCATGCTCGTTCAGCAGTCTTGCGATCCAGCTCCGTCCCAACATCCGCCGCAGGAAATAGAGCGCTCCCACCTGTACATCGGAGAGCGCCATCAGCGCCGAGAGGCTGTCCACATCCTCCGGCCCTATCTGGTCGTAGCCAATGCGCACCACCGCGTCCGTTTTGCTGCCACGACGTCTCGACGATTCCTCGTCCAGCGTGAAGACGGCTATTCGGCCACCGGGGAAGATCTGCCGCAGTCCCTTGACCTCCTGTTGTGCCTCGGAGCGTCCCTTCCAGCCGTACTCATTATGCATATCGAAGACTAAGTTGACCGCCACTTCCTCCTTGATCAATCCGGCCAGCAGCATGCGCGTGAGGTAGGTCTTGCCGGTGCCGGTCTTTCCAAAGACGCCGGCCGAGCGCTCGACAAAACGCTCCAGATTGAGCGCCACGTGGGTGCCCTCCATTTCCAGAGGATCGCCAACGTAGAAGTGCCCTCGCTTTTCCTCCTCGCCGAATATGAGCGCCACTTCATCCTCGCTGGCCTGATAGACCGGTGTGAAATGGGTCGGCACGGTCTTGACCGGCTTGGGCTCATCGGCGTCTTTTTCCAGAACCAACATCGGCGCGACGTGAATGCGCCCAAAGACGACCGTTCCCTGGTAGACGCGGGCGATGAACGGGTTGGAGACATCGGGCGGGGATTTCTGGATCATTGGGTTGAGTGCGTCTAACTGTACGTCGGTGACGATGGAGAAAAAACGCCGCTCTGTCTGCCCGCGCACGACTACGTAGCGACCCACGGCCAGCCCCTCGATGACAGTGCTTTGGTCAAGCTTGACGTCCAGTCCCTCAGAGAGGCTACCGCCGACGACAATTCCTAGCCTCTGAATTGGCTCGGGTTCAGAGGTGCGCGGGCCAAGGAATGCCTCCAATTCCTGTTCGGGCGAATGTTCACGAGGCGCGTTTTCTGCCATCAAGTTCTCCTTGCTTTGAAGACGGGTTTATTCGTTCAATTCCTGGTCATCGAACATCGCGATTGGCCCCCAACGTTCTTCGCATAGTGATAAAAGATCGGCCTCCAGACGTTTCATCATATCAACCTTGTGCGGCCAAGCCTCCCGATTATCCAGGTGCAAGATATCTAGCATGTCCCGATCAAAATGCTCTGGTTTGATCGGGAGGTCGACTAGCAAACGACTTATACGCGAGGAGTGACGATTGTAGTTGGGGCGGTCGTTCAATACCATCACCAGGTCCACGAGTAAGTTCTTGATCGCCGATAGGTCCAACCCGACCCATTCTTTCCGCTGCACATACTTCTCGTAGCGGTGTATGCGTGCGCGTAAAAGGCGCAGATCGGCCTGTATTCGCTCCTTTAGTTCCGCCTCGGTGTAGTCCTCCCCTTCTTTGCAAAGGTGAGATGTCAAATCATCCTTGTCAACCAAGGTTACGTAGTCGAAGCAGAATTCAAGTTGATGGGGCAAGTGATAGCTCACATCGAACCAGGTTTCGTGAAACACGAACTTATCGATGACCTGTGATTTCACCGGTAGCGCTGGATTTTCCACACCTGCTATAGACAACATGATGTTATGGCAACCGATGTTGCGTAATTTCTCTATTCGTTCACTGTCAGGGATGATCTCGTTGATTGCTACCAGCATGTCGATATCGGAATAGATGTCTTCCTTGCCGCTGGCGCTGGATCCGACGAGGAATACCGCCTCCACTCGCTCGTCGTCAGCGTATCCCCACTCGCGTGCATAGATTTCTGCTAAATCGATATGGGTTGCCTTTTCCATTTTTAACCTCCCCTCTTTCTTTACTCTCTTACGCTTAGGCGTCGTAGTAGGTCTTCCAACCGCATTGGGTCGCCAGCCAGCAGGCGGGCCAACTCGCGCCCGGCGGCAACTAAAAATGTATCACGGTCGCGTTCTGGGCGAACCTCGGCGGCGGATCTCAGACTGGTGGCTATTAACTCGTCGGACGGTACCTCTCGCGCTTCTAAAATGAGGCGGAAATAATCAAAGCTTGTGGTGAAAGTTTGTATTTCCTCGTCTGTACACTGGTAAAGCCAGTCCATCGTCACGGGGGGCTGTGTAGGAAGGCAATGATGGACCCGTGTCGATTTTCTGGTTTCATCTTGAATGCCGCGCCCCACCGTCAACACGCTGACTTCGATGGGTATTTGGCGATTCTCCCGTTGGTCGCGCACCACTTCTTCTGGTGGGTCGGCACTGATGAATTGTCGCACGAATGGGTCGTCCTCAACTTTGACGTCATAGATCAACCCGTAGATTGCACTTCCCGGCTCTTGCCCATCCGCTCTTACGAATGAACCGAAAGCGGGGATGTCCGGTTGCATCACGGCGCACCCGATCGTGAAGCCGCGCGTGCCGGCTCGCAACACTCGCCCGACTTGTAAAGTAACATTGTTCATACTTCTTTTCTCCCTCCGCCCCATCCTTGCTCATCAAAGGTATTCTTTTGTTTCGCTACACTACGGGACATGGAAATAAATAGTCTACCTGCGCCGCTCCCGCTGGATTGCGTGCAACCTGCGGTTGCCTGCCGGCGGGTTTAGCTCTGGATCGCCAGATCCAGAGCGAGCAGAGTGGGTAAATTATTTATTTCTGAATCCCTACACAAGTTTTTAGAGTTCCGAATTATGTCGAAAAATTACAAAACGAATCAAATGTAGGGCAGGTTTCCATACCTGCCGCACCTGTGCAGGGTAACAAGTTCTTTTGTTAGCAGTGGCTATCTTCCCCAGCGGGTCAGGCGCTTGTAGTGTGCTTTTGGAGAAGGTGCAGATATTACGCCTGCTCGCAGCAACGCGGTGGTTACCATTCCCTCGAAAGTCATTCTTTCTCGCCCGCTGATGTATGCCAGTTCATCGGCGCGCGCCAGGGCGTAAGGATAATCGCCCGTGATGCGCGATTGTGCTACTACTGCGCCATGAAGCAAATCCAGCCGCTCAGAGTCTTCTGCGACCCAAGCTGGAGCCTCTAATCGCGAAATGACTGTCTGATTCAGATCGCTTTTTCTCCTTGAGCTCATTGCCAGGTTCATGTAGCAGAAATATATCATGTGCCCGGCAGGGCGATAGTAGCTTTCGTTGACCGATGCCGAACTGGTGAAAAGGGCTGATCGTGCGCCAGCCGGTAACATCTCAAATACCGCCCGGTCGGGCAAGTGTTCCAGGGGATTGCGCTCCTTGGTGGCTTGTTTGGCGTCTCCAGCCTGATGTGCCAGGTGCAACAGCTTCGTCACCTCAGAGTGGCGCGGCCTACTGATGAATCCCGCTACAACGCCTCCTGCCTCACGGATGCGCTCTAGCTGTTCGAGGTAGCTCTCCGCTTTCCTCTGACGTTCGGAGGCCGGTAGTTCCTCCAGTGACCACATGAGAAGGGAGCCATCCACCAGGGCAACGACGCGCTCAGGTGCATATGCCTCGCATATGTCGGCCAAGTGAGTGAGTTCAGCCAAATCTCGCCGCATGTCGAGTAGTTTACCCGATACCAATGTGCCGTTCTCGTACAGCTCCTCCTCAGTGTACCCCAGCATGGGTATGCTTTGAGCCTGTGGCTTCTCACCGCTGCCGTGTCGATAGACTAGGCTGCCGACGTTGATCAGATAATAAAGGGCCGGACCGTGTTGATCGGGATGAATTTGAGAACCGTCGGTAGCTGCGACAGTCAACTGCTCTGGAACGGGGGGGGACTGGTGAACTACATCAAGAGGGTCATTGCTTGGAACGGCGGCTCGGATGGCGCGGGCTGCTTGGCGCAGCCTTTCCCCATCCTCTGCATATTGTCGTAGCCATTTTTGGGCTAACTCGATCAGGCCCGCGAGCTTGCGCTCTCGTTCGGCCAATGTCTGACCCAGCGTTTGCACTTGCCCAGTTAGCTTGCTCAGTTCAAGAGTCACTCTATCTTCCTTGCGCCCTTACTGTGAAACATCTTTAAATGCATTATACTTGAGGCATCGGTTGCTGACAAGCAAGTTATTGGGTGATACTTTGATGACCGCAAGGGGTTTTCGAAGCGATTCAAAAATCGGCGGGTATGGAAACCCGCCCTACATC
>CAZANJ010000105.1:5420-8310 GCA_964486415.1 uncultured Anaerolineales bacterium | reverse complement strand
CCCTTAGCCTCCCAATCCTCGTAGCGTTGGCGGTCGATGATGTCCGGGTGCCATTGGGCCCATCGCCAGTTGTCGAGCGTGTGATCGTCGGCCAGGTAGCCGCCGCCCGGTCGCACACGGGCCGTAGCGTCCAGCGCCAGCGTCCGCGGGCTGACCTCGACGCCGTCCATCACGAAGCGGAGCTCGCGGATGATCTCGTCAGCGATGACCAGCGCTTCCATTGAGGAGGTGGAGCCGTACTCGATGTAGCCCACGTCATGCACCAGCGTGCCGCGGGCCAGGAAGTTGGCCATGATGGAGACGGTCATCTCGATCCCGGCCTGGGCATCCACCACCTTGCTGTCGGTGGCGCCGCCGGCCGACCAGGCCGGCAGATTGTAGTAACGCGCCAGATCCATCTGGGCCATCATACCCAGCGGCCATTCGGGGCTGCCATAGCTGATGATGGTGGTCTTCATATCCATCGCCGCCGTGTTCATCCCGTAGATGTAGGGCGCACCGGGGTTGATCAACTGGGCGAGCACCAGCCCGACCAGACACTCGGCGTTGCCCAGCGCCAGCGCACCGGCCAGCGTGATCGGTCCACCGCCGCCGGTGTTGGGCGAGGGGATGTAGCCGGAGGGGACGCCCTTCTCCGCGCAGAAGATCAGCTTTTGTAGCGATTCCTCGATGATCATCAGGGGCGAGATTGGCTCGGCATAGAGCAAGAAGATGGGCTTCTCGCGCAGCGCTTGCTCACCGCCGACTGTCGCCGCTGAGATGCGGTAGATGTCCTCCACGTCGGCGCGATCCTTGGCCGTGTAAACGTTAGGTTTGACCGAACCGCGAATCATACGCACGAACTCGTGGATGTAGAGATCGTCAGGCGGAACGTCAGAGGGATTGCTCATCGACATAATGAAGTCGATGTTGTCCAAAGCGTCGCAGAGCCGCGCGATGTCCTCCACGTCCTGGGCCGTCGAGCGCCGCCGCTCGCCGCTCTCCACATCCAGCGTGAAGGTAGTGTCTGAGCCGGGGCCGAAGAAAACTTTGCCCAACTCCAGGGGCATCGTCAAGTTTCCCAGCCGGTCATGCATCGGGATGCGTGAGGGCGCCTTGTCGATGGCATCGACTATCAAGTGTTCCGGAATCTTTACCCGTCCGTCCGATTCCCAGGCGCCGGCCTCAAGCAGGATCTCGCGTCCTTCTGGATCCTGCATATCCACGCCGGTCTGCGACAAAATTTCCAGCGTGGCGTAATGAACCTCTCGCACCTGCTCATCCGACATACCGCGGGCGAAAGGTTGCAAAGTAGGGATTGGTAATTGCTCCGTCACGAAAAGTTACCTCCGATTAGTAAAACGTAAAAAACGTGAAGCGTAACTGAACCTATTCCATCACAAATCACGCTTCACGTATTAACTTATTCCAAGACCAGTGTATCGGCGAATTGCTCCTTGATCCACTCAACCACCTCCGGATCGATTGGCTCCGGTTCGTGGTGGCTCAGGATGTCGCGGGCGATTTTCTTGGCTCGCGTCCAGGCATCCTCAGCGCCATCCTTGGCCCACTCATCCCGCCCCCGTCGGTCGATGACGTCGGAAGGATAGTAATGCTCGGTGCGCATATAGCGATAAGTGTGATCGTCGGCCAGGTAATGTCCACCTGGGCCGACGCGGGCGATGGCGTCCAGGGCCAGTGTGTCTTCGTTGACCTCGATGCCGCGCACGGCCCGCATCGCCATTCCCAACATGTCATTGTCGATCACAAACTGCTCGTAGGCGATGGTCGACATGTCCTCCAGCATACCGGCGGCGTGGTGGATGAAATTGGCCCCGGCCAGCGCGACCTGGATGGCCGATTGGGCTTTTTCCATCCCGGCCTGGATGTCCGGCAGCTTCGAATCGGTCATGCCGGCGCTGTTGTAGATGGGCACATTGTAGAAATGGGCCAGTTGGGTGATGGCCGCGTTGCCGATGCCCAGCTCCACTGAGCCGCCCAGATATTTGCCACTGCGCATATCAGCGGTGGCGGGGATGGGGCCCATCAGCACGGGCGTGCCGGGGTTGACCAACTGGGTCAGCGTCAGGCCGGAGAGCTGCTCGGCGTTCAGCTGAGCCAGTGTCCCGGCCAGCGTGACCGGTGAGGTCGATCCGGCCATCGGCGCCGCCGAGAGCACCACGGGCACTCCCTGGCGGCAAACTTCGATCAGCAATGTGGTCACATCGGTGGCGAACATGAGAGGGCTGACCATCCAGCTGGTGATGAAGGAGACAATGGGCCGCTCGCGCAGCGCCTCCGGGCTGCCCGCGATCCGTTCACACATTTCAACCACATCGCGGATGCCCTGAATCGTATAAACACCTGCCTGGACGTGCTTGGTGGTATTTGCCAGCGAAGCGTAATACTTACTGATTTCCACCTTCTCCTCGGGGAGATCGGTGGGGTAGATGGGAATGAGGTAGAAGTGGATGTTATCCAGCGCGTCGACGATGCGGGCCATCAGCCCCACGTCCTTCAGTACCGCCTTGCGGATCTCACTCGTCTCCAGGTCGAGCATTTGGAGCGCTGCGCCGCCGGTGCCGATGTGTACCCGAGCGCCCTCCAGGATCAAATCGTGCTTGGGATCGCGTCCGGCCAGGACTATGCGCGAGGGAGCTCTCTCAATACCCTCCTCCACAAGTGAACGAGGTATGCGCACGCGATTTTCCTCCACATCGGCGCCCGCCTCCTCGAACAAGGCCAGCGCTTGCGGCTCCTCCACCTGCACGCCGACGCTTTCCAGAATCGTCAGGGAAGCCTCATGTATCTGCTGAATCTGCTCATCGGTCAGCGGCTTGTATTGTCCACCGGTCAATCCCTTTTCGGGGCCCTTGATCTTAGCTCTTTTGCTCGTCATCACATCGTCCTT
>CAZANJ010000105.1:0-5320 GCA_964486415.1 uncultured Anaerolineales bacterium | reverse complement strand
CTTAACACTGTTGTGCGCGGTAGTATTTAATGAAGTTCATGGCGAAGTCGTCACGGCCCAGGAGCACATCTACTGCCACGAAGGTGTATTTCATCTCGGCGGCGTCGACGATGGGCACATTGACGCCCTTGCTGATCGCTATTGGCAAGAAGGCTTTGTTTAGCACATCGCGTGCTGGCAAACCGAAGGAGACATTGCTGGCGCCGAGCGTCATATTGACGCCCAGTTCCTCTCGGACCAGATCGATGGAATCGAGCGTGACCACGGCAGCCTTCGGATCAGCGCCGACCGTCAGGGCCAGGCAGTCGATCACGACGTCCTCGCGGGGGATGCCCAGATCCTCGGCCCGGCTGACGATCTTTTGCGCGATTTCGAGGCGCTTCTGGGGATCGTTCGAGATGCCGTCGTCGTCCATCGTGAGCCCGATGACCGCTGCGCCGTATTCGGCGACCAGGGGCAGGACGCGCTTCAGGTTCTTCTCCTCGCCATTGACCGAGTTGACCAGAGCTTTCCCCTCGTATATCTTGAGCGCCTCTTCGAGAGCGTCGTGGTCGGGCGTGTCGATGGCGACGGGGCCATCATACACTTCCTGCACGAGTTGCACGGCGCGTGGCAATACCTCCACCTGCTCCACGCCGGCCGCGCCGACGTTCACGTCGATGATATCGGCGCCCTCCTCCACCTGCTGGAGTGCTTCGGCCTGGACGACCTCAATCTCTCCCTCAGTTAGCTTCCTGGCCAAACCCTTGCGGCCAGTAGGATTGATGCGCTCTCCAATAATTCTCGTTGGATGTTCGGGGCTGACAACTACTTCATAACCCTTTCCAGATACGATAGTTTCCATTTTTTACTCCTTGTTGATATTTTGTCCTGCTCATGTAAGTTTAACTTGTGTGGATTGTGCAAGGCCGATCAGTGTTCATTTCGAGATCACTTTCACTTCTTCAGCTTGCAGCTCCACGCGGCGGTCATCGATTCTGACAATGACCGCTTGCTTCAAAGGTAGAAGATCAACTACTTTACCCTCGCCGTAAGGTGTCCGCACGTACTTCTTGCGGCGCGGCAGTGAACGACATGCCTCTATGTACTGTTCATACTCGTAGGACAAACAACATCGCAACCGCTCACACATACCCGTGATGGCTGAGGGATGAAGCGAGACGCCCTGCTTCTTGGCCATTTTGATGGAGATAGAGCTGAACTCCGGGAGGAAGCGCGAACAACAACGCGGCTCCCCACATGCGCCATAGCCATTTAGCAGTTTCGCTTGATCACGTGGGCCGATTTGCAGTAGCTCCACTTCGATCTCGGCCCCGGATGATGCTCCGGTGCGTTGTATCGCGGCCCCTGAATCCAAATCTGAATCGAGAACGGAAGGGATGAGGCGTCGCAGACGCTGTTGGAGCATATTCAAGTTCAAGGACTTCTCCTCGCTACCGTACAACAGTGTCAGTCGCTGTCCATCAAATGTGAACTCGGCGACTACGATCTTGATCGGTAAGCCCGAAGCTTCTGCTTCGTCCTGTGCGAGGGCCAAGATTTGCTCTTCTTTCTCCTGCCAGCATTGGCGCAGGGCTAAATCCCTCCCTGTGGCCCGTCTCTTCACTTCTTTGAGACCTCTGATGTCTTCGTCCTCGTATAAAGGGCGCACACTGACTACTTCTCCCAGTTGTTGACCTCGCACTGTATCGACCAGGGCGAAATCACCAGGGCGCAGATCATCGACGTTGCTCGCTTCGAAGTGGTATATCTTGCCCGTGGGCTGGAAGCGTATTCCAGCAATGATGGGACAGTCTTGCTTCGCGGAAGGCGGCCTAGATTGCTCTATTTGCCCCTTGTCTTTTGCCGACATCACCGACTTCACCTACTTCTGCTTTTCCTCAGCATTCTCCAGCCGGGTTGTTTGTAAGAGAATGTTTTCATAGCCCAAGGTATCACTCTGCCTCGTAATCGGAGGGATGTATTTCGACATCGTGAGATTGAGGCTTGGAGAGCTCCTCCAGATCCCAGAGTAGTTCATCATACCGCTCGTAGGAGGATGCCTCGTAGTCGTGACTCATTTTGATGGCATCGAAGGGGCAGAATTCGGCGCATAAACCACAAGACATGCAAATGCTGACGTCGATGTGGAATGAAGCGGGCTCACGCTGAGGCCTTCCCGTCTCCGGGTCCCTCCCACGTTCGATCCAGATGCACTGTGGAGGGCAAGCGCGAGCGCAGATGCCACATGCAGTGCAGCGCGATTTCCCCGTCTCAGCATCAATCACGTGAAAGGGGAAGGAGCGGAAGTGCTCCGGCATCGGCATTTGCTCTTTGGGATACTGTACGGTGAAAACACCTCGCCCGCTGGGGCTCTGCCTCTCCGGTAGAACTTCGGGGGTGTATCGCCGTCCAAAATAGCGGATGTCGTCCAGGTACGTAACCACAAAACGTTTCAGCGTGACGCTAAGCGATTTGAGTATGCCTATTCCATACATTAGCGGTCCACCTCACCCAGTGTGATGTCGATGCTGCCTAGGATAGACATCACGTCGGCCAACTTGTTTCCACGGCATAATTCACCCAGCACGCCAAGGTTGACGAAACTAGGTGTGCGAATGTGATAACGATAAGGATTGCGCCCGCCATCCGAGACCAGGTAGAAGCCCAGCTCTCCTTTGGGATGCTCCACGCGACCATAAGACTCTCCCTCCGGTATTCGGAGATTGGCGAGTTTTTTCTTGTTCCCGGCCAGGATAGGCCCATCCGGCAACCCCTCCAGGGCCTGGCGAAGGATGCGCAACGATTGTCGCATCTCGCCGAAGCGCACCATCACGCGGTCAAACACGTCCGCATTATTCCCCACCACCACGTCCCAGTCGAAGGCGTCATAGATGGAGTAGGGCTCCGCGCGGCGGATGTCGTAAGGCACCCCGGAGCCGCGCAGCAGCGGGCCGGTGCATCCATAGGCCAAGGCCACCTCCGGCGGCAACACGCCAACACCCTCCGTGCGGGCGCGGAAGACCTCGTTATCGACCACGAATGTCTCCAGTTCGTCCACGCGGCGCGGCAGACGGTCAAAGACCATCTCCTTCGCCATAGGGAGGAACTCATCGGGCAGATCGCGGGACACACCGCCAAAGCGGAAGTAGTTGCACATCATCCGCGAGCCCGAAGCCATCTCGAACAGGTCGATGATTAGCTCGCGCTCCTCCAGCGCATAGAGCATACCGGTGAAGTAGATGCCGATGTCGTTGCAGAGGAAGCCGACGGAGACCATGTGGTTCATCAAGCGGGTCAGCTCACCCATGATTACGCGGAGATACTCCGCTCGCTCCGGCACTTCCACGTCCATCAGCTTCTCCACCGCCACGGCGTAGCCGAAGTTGTTGTACATCGAAGAGATGTAATCCAGCCGGTCGGTGAAGGGCATATTGCCGAGCCAGGCGTTGCGCTCGCCGATTTTCTCGTGATTACGGTGCAAGTAGCCCAGCACGGGTTCCAGGGCGTGAACAGTCTCGCCCTCCAGGCAGGCCACCATGCGCAGAACGCCGTGAGTGCTGGGGTGCTGGGGGCCGATGTTGATCACGATCCGCTCGGTGCGCGTCTCCCCGGTCTCGGGGGCAGCGATCGTCTCCAGCGGTGCGTAGACGACCTGCTCAGCTTTCGATTCCCAATCCTCCGGCACCTTCAGAGTCTCGCCCTCGACCCAATCCTCCGGATACTGGAGGTTGCGGCCGAAAGTCGTTCGCTCTTCGGCCCACACCGGATCGCCCTTGGGATAGCGGCTGCGGAATGGCTTCTGATCGGATTCGTAATATGGCTCATGCCAACCCTTGCGCAGCGGATGGCCCTCGAAGCCCTCCCAGAGCAAGATGCGGCGCGGGTCGGGATGGCCCTCGAATTTGATGCCCATCAAGTCCCATGCCTCTCGTTCCTGGAAATTGGCCGAGGGCCACAAGCTCACCAGCGAGGGCACGACCGGATCATCGCGGTCGGCATGGACGTGCAGGGAAAGCGGGCCTCCCTGGGAGCGGAAGAGGGTATAGACCGCCTCGAAGCGGGCCGGGGTATCCTCCGTGGCTTCGGGATAATCGACGCCTGTGACGCAAGAGAGATAGGCGTAATCCATCTCATCCCGCAGGAAGGTGGCAACCTCTACCAGTTGATCGGGCTCGATGACCAGTCCATTATACTTAGCCGGTCGGGCAGCTCCGGGGAAACGTTCTTCTAGGGCAGAAAGGATGTCCGCTGTAACTTCGGGGGTCTGACGTTCTTCGGTCATCTGCTAGCTCTCCTTTCCGTTTTCGGGTTTCTTGACCTTAGAGGGCTGATAGTCGCTCGGCAGATTTTTGTCCGTCAGCTGCCAGTCCACCAGGTCTGGCCCCAGCTCCGGCACCGGTATGCCCTCAGATTCTCCCTCCTGGTACCAGCGGAGATCCTTGATCCTCTCCTGGTCCATCTTTTGCTGGAGGGTGTAGACGGCGTGGAAGAGCGCCTCTGGGCGTGGTGGGCAACCGGGCACATAGACATCCACGGGGATCAGCTTATCCGCGCCGGAGACCACGTTGTAGCCCTCTTTGAAAGGCCCGCCGGAGATGGCGCAGGCTCCCATAGCGATGACATATTTGGGTTCCGGCATCTGGTTGTAGAGACGGACCAGCTGGGGAGCCATTTTCTTGGTCACTGTGCCGGATACAATGAGCAGGTCAGCTTGGCGGGGGCTGGCTCGCATGATCTCCATTCCAAAGCGTGCCAGGTCGAAACGGGGGTCAAATGTGGCGATCATCTCGAAGGCACAGCAGGCCAACCCAAAGAACATCGGCCACAATGACCGTTTGCGGCTCCAGTTGTAGAACCTGTCCCAGGGCATTAAGCGTCCCTTGGCCTGGAGTTCTGGAGGCAATTCTGGAAGTTGTAGTTCCTGATCGTTCATCGACGCAACGTCCTCCCTTTATATGTAATATGCTTTAATGATCTCTAACCCTGCTAAGGGGTTCAAGTGATGACAAGCGAGAAGTCTTCTCGAGATCTTGACCTTGTGAGCAATTGGCACCCAGGGCCTGTCCTGAGTGCAACCGAAGGGCCTGCGCTATCCCCTCAATCCTGGGGTGCACGAATCCCATCACGGTAGGCGGTACTGTGGATCCTTTGCCAAGTGGGGATGGCACGAACGGCCTTGAGCGTTCTAGTTCAATAGGGGAAATCATCATTTGAAGTCAGCGGATTGTCTTTTCCACATGGGAAACTATTCTACACTGCTTTCCAATTTTGGGCAACTCTAATTTCCCCCTCACCCTACCTCTCCCCCAAGGGAGAGGAGCTAAATTCCCCTCTCCCC
>CAZANJ010000104.1:7110-8353 GCA_964486415.1 uncultured Anaerolineales bacterium | reverse complement strand
AGGAGCAACCAATGACCAACCACATCTACCGCAGACTGGCCCAGCGCCTTGACGCCATCCCCAACGGCTTCCCGCCCACCGAGAGCGGCGTGGAATTGAAACTACTCGCCAAACTGTTCACGCCGGATGAGGCCGCGTTGGCCGCCGTCATGCGCCTTTCGCGCGAGCCGGCCGCCGACATCGCAGCCCGCACGGGCATCGACGCCGATACCGCTTACACCACGCTCAAAGGAATGGTTCGCAAGGGGCTGATCCGCTTCAAGCGCCGCGACCGCCAACTCCTCTTCGGGCTTATGCCATTCGTCGTCGGAATCTACGAGGAACAGCTACCCCGCATGGATGAGGAGCTGGCAACTTTGTTCGAGCGGTACTTCCAGGAGACGCAGGGCGGCGTGACCCGCGACGCGCCTAGCGTCCACCGCGTCATCCCCGTCGAGGAAGCGATTCCCTTCGAGCTAGAGATCTTCCCCTACGAACGCGCCAGCGAGCTGGTGGATAGCGCTAAATCCTGGGGCGTGCGCGACTGCATCTGCCGCGTCCAGCAGCGCATGATCGGCAAGGGATGCGATCACGAGCTTGAGAATTGCCTGGTTCTCGCGCCGGTCGTGGGGGCTTTCGACCACAGCGAGATAGATCGCGCCATCAACAAAGAGGAAGCCCTGCAAATCCTGCGCGAGGCGGAAGAGGCCGGACTGGTACACACCACCGGCAACTATCGCGGCCCGCACTACTACATCTGCAATTGTTGCACCTGCTGCTGCGGGATTCTGCGCGGCGTGGCGGAGTTCGACATTCCAACCGCCGTCGCCCGCGCCGATTTCCACGCTGTGGTGGACGCCGAGACCTGCATTGGGTGCGGCGATTGTGTCGAGCGATGCCAGTTCGGAGCGCTGGCGGTACCAGAGGGAATCTGCGAGGTGGACTCCAGCCGCTGTGTGGGCTGTGGAGTCTGCGCCGTCTCCTGTCCTACCGGTGCACTGCACCTGGAGCGCCGCACCGAGGGCGAAATTTCTCCCCCACCGGCCAACATCAAGGAATGGGCGGCCCGCCGAGCTCACGAGCGGGGCATTTCAATGGCCGATGTGCTGTAACCGAGGAGCCCAAAGCAGCCCCATAGAAATGCAAAAGAGGCTGGTAAGTAATTTACCAGCCTCTTCGAGGTGGAGATGGCGGGAGTCGAACCCGCGTCCGCGGAACTCGACCATAGACTTCTACAGGCTTAGTCGGCCCTTTTGCTTCTCTT